>JAATFK010000286.1 GCA_015655225.1 Solirubrobacterales bacterium
CGCATCTCCTACGCGGCGCTGGCCGCCGCCACCGGGCGCAACGAGAGCGCCGTCGCCCGGCGGGTCGAGACGCTCCTGGAGCGCGGGATGCTCTTCGTCGACGTCGAGGTCGCCTACGCGATGATCGGGTTCCGCGCGGCCGCGACGCTCTGGCTGACCGTCGCCCCGGCCGACATCCACCGGGTCGGCAGCGAGATCGCCCTGCACCCGGAGGTCGGCTTCGTCGGCGCGGTGTCCGGCCCGGCCAGCCTCGTCGTCGCGGTCACCTGCCGCGACACCGCCGACCTGTACCGCTACATCACCGAGCGCCTGGCCCCGATCACCGCGATCCGCCAGCACGAGGTCACGGTCACCGTGCGCCACCTCAAGCAGGCGGGCACCGTCATGGACGGCGACCGCCTGCCGCGCCTCTAATAGCCCGCTCCGCGCTAGCGGGCCTCCAGCGCGACCCGCGCCTCGTGCGCGGCGGCCGCCTTGCGCGCGGCCTGGACGGCGGCGGTCAACGTCGCGATGTCGTAGACGCCGCGGTGGCGGCGGCCGTTGATGAAGAAGGTCGGCGTGCCGGTCACGCCGCTCGTGTCGGCGCTCGCCACGTCGGCCGCGATTCGCGACGCGAAGCGGCGCCGGCGCACGTCCTCGGAGAAGCGCTCCATGTCGAGCCCCAGCTCCTCCGCATAGCGGTGCAGGTCGCGCGGCCCCAGCTCGCCCTGGTGCTCCAGCAGCAGGTCGTGCATCTCCCAGAATCTGCCCTGCGCGCCGGCCGCCTCGGAGGCCTCGGCGGCGATCTGGGCGCGCGGGTGCACGTCGCTCAGCGGCAGGTGGCGGAAGACGTAGCGCAGGTCGTCGTCGTTCTCCGCCAGCAGCTCGCGGACGATCGGCTCCGCCCTCCCGCAGTAGGGGCACTCGAAGTCGCCGTACTCCACGAGCGTGATCGGCGCGTCGGCGTGGCCGCGGATGTGGTCGTGCTCGGGGTTGACGTCGTCGGCGAGGTCGATCAGCTCCTCCGCCGTCCCCGCCAGCTGACGCACGCGGATCTGCTCGGGGACGCGCTCGATCGCGCGGAAGATCAGCCACGCGACCGCGGGCGAGAGGATCGCCGCCGCGATCACGCCCAGCTTCGCCTGGTCGAGCAGGGCGCCGTGAAAGGCGAGGTGGGCGATCAGCAGCGAGGCGGTGAAGCCGATCCCGGCGGAGGCGCCGGTCCCGATCAGTCCCGGCCAGGTGACCGCCAGCCGCGCGCCGCCGAGCGCTCTGCGCGTCCCGACCCACGACGCGACGATGATCCCGACCGGCTTGCCGACCACGTAGGCGGCGACGATCCCGAGCGTGACGGGCGAGCGGATCGCGTGGCGCAGCAGCGTCCCGTCGATGTGGATGCCGGCGTTCGCGAGCGCGAACAGCGGGACGATCACGAAGCTGGTCCACGGGTGCAGCAGGTACTGCAGCCGCTCGTTCGGCGAGATCGCGGAGGCGAGGCTGCGCTGCGCCTCCGCGGCCAGCTCCGGCGTCGGCTGCTCGCGGAAGGAGCGCGTCAGCTCGGTCGCGCGCTCGAGCGACTCGCGCTCGGCCGGGTAGGCGCTCGTGATCAGCCCGATCGCGAGGCCGGCGATCACCGGGTCGATCCCCGACTTGAACATCGCCAGCCAGATGCCGACGCCGACGACCGCCGCGACCGGCCCGCGCCAGGCGCCCGACACCCAGCGCAGCGCGAACAGCACCCCGAACAGCGCGAGCGCGACGATCAGCGCGACGAGCGAGACGTGGTGCGTGTAGGCGACCGCGATCACGAGCAGCGCGCCGAGGTCGTCGATCACGACGAGCGTCAGCAGGAACACCCGCAGGCGGGTCGAGCCGTTCGGCGCGACGAGCGCGAGCGTCCCCAGCGCGAGCGCCGTGTCGGTCGACATCGCGGTGCCCCAGCCGCCCGAGCCGGCGCCGCCGGCGTTGAAGCCGAGGTAGATCCCGACCGCGAGCGCCATCCCGCCGAGCGCCGCCATCACGGGGATCCCGAGGCGGGTGCGCTCGCGCAGCTCGCCGAGGTCGAGCTCGCGCTTGGCCTCCAGTCCGACGACGAGGAAGAAGAGCGTCATCAGCCCCTGGTTGACCCAGCCGCGCAGGTCGGTCGCGAGCCCGTGGCTGCCGAGCACGATCGAGAGCTTCGTCGTCCAGACCGACTCGTAGGAGTCCAGCCAGGGCGAGTTCGCCCACACGAGCGCGGCGACGACGGCCGCGATCAGGACGACCGCGCCGCCCGTCTCCGTGCTGAGGTACGTGCGGACCGGCGCGCCGAGGTTGCGCGCCCACGCGGTGCGACCGGCGGTGCTCGTGGTGGTGGTGCCCGCGGCGGAGCCGGCGGCGGCGGCGGAGGACTCCATCGCGCTCAGTATCCCGATGCGCACGCCGCTTGTCTCGTCGCGCGTGACCTCGGGGCGCTAGCCGGCGGCGTCGGCGAGCAGGTGGGCGCGCTCGCCGCCGAGCCGGTAGCCGTCGCGGAAGGCGATCCCGGTGAGCCCTTCGAGGCGGTGGTCCCCCTCGTAGACGGGCTGTCTCGTGACGCCGTCGTGGAAGCCCTCCCAGCGCGCGGTCGCCTCGGGGGCGACGAGCACGACGTGGGCGCTCGTGAGGACGTCCTCGACCTCGAGCGAGCCCTCGAAGCGGTAGTAGACCTGCGGCGGCTCGCCGCGCCCGAGGGCCGCGATCTGCTCGCGCACCTCGCGTGCCCGGCCCGTCTGCGCGGGGTCGAGGTCGAGCTCGCGGGCGATCTCGTCGAGGTGCAGCTCGACCGCGGCGACCAGCTCCTCCTGGTTCTCGCAGCGCGTCTGGCGGCCCGAGCGGGTCGACTGGACGATCACCGGCAGGTCGTCGGTCTCGCCCAGCTGCTGGTCGGCGGGGAGGCCGACGATCCAGCCGCCCGAGCGCCACGAGCGGTCGTTGCGGTGCCAGTGGATCACGCTCCCGGTGGGCAGCTGGGGCGCGACCTGAGCGAGCTGGGCGAAGAAGGCGAGATCGCGCTCCAGCCCAACGCCGTCGACGCCGAGCGAGAAGGCCAGGCCGACCTCGCCGGCCGTCCGCCAGCCCTCCGCGCAGAGCCGCTCGACGGTCGTCGCCAGCTCCTCCAGCGTCGCCGCTCTGGCGCGCAGGACGTCGACCACGTCGCCGGCGTCGCGCCAGTCGCGCGTCGGCCGGCTGCCGGAGAGATGCGCGATCGCGCGGCCCGGCGCCGCCGGCGAGCCGGAGCGCGGATGCTGGTCGAGGTCGCTCATCGCCCCTGGAACGGTAGCGGGCGCTCCTACGGGGACGCCGGGGCGAGCAGCAGCTCGACCGCGTCGCGGATCGTCTCGCGCTGGAGCGCGCGCCCCTCCTCGCCGTCGGGCAGGAGGCCCTGGAACTCCCGCACGGCGCCGCTCCACATGCCCGCGATCGCGAGCACGAGCCCGAGCAGCTGGAGGGCGCTGAAGCGGTCCGGCAGGCGGCCGTCGCGCTGCGCCGCCTCGATCGCCGCGAGCTTGCCGCGGTTGGAGGCGAGGATCGCCTCCAGCGGCTCGTCGAGGTCGCCGCGCTCGAGCCGGTACCAGGTCGCGACGCGCATCACCTCGGGGCGGGCGACGTAGCTCTCCCAGAGGCCGACCGCGTAGCCGGGCAGGTCGTCGGGGTCGAGCGGGACCTCATCCAGCGTGCGCACGATCAGCGCGTCGAAGACGGCGTCGAAGAGCTTGTCCTTGCTCCCGAAGTAGATGTAGATGAGGTTCTTGTTGGCCGACGCGGCGGCGGCGATCCGGTCGACGCGGGCGCCCGCGATCCCGCGCGCCGCGAACTCGGCGGTCGCCGCCTCCAGGAGGCGTCGTCTCGTCGCTTCGGCATCGCGCGGGGGCACCGTCCCAGCCTACTGACCAAGCGGTTACTTGACGTCCGGCGCGACCCGTCGCTACGCTACTAACTAACCAGTCAGTCAGAACTGAACGAGGAAGCCTTCATGCCCACCACCTGGCTCATCACCGGCAGCTCCCGCGGCTTCGGCCGCAAGCTCGCCGAGGCCGTGCTCGCCGCCGGCGACCAGCTCGTCGCGACCGCCCGTCGTCCCGAGCAGCTCGACGATCTCGTCGCGCGGTACGGCGCGCAGGTCCGCGCGGTCGCGCTCGACGTGACCGACGCGCAGGCCGCGCGGGCGGCGGTCGCGGTTGCGATCGAGACGTTCGGGTCGCTCGACGTGGTCGTCAACAACGCCGGCTACGGCAACGTCTCGGCCTTCGAGGAGACGACCGAGGAGGACTTCCGCGCCCAGCTCGACACGAACCTGTGGGGCGTCGTGAACGTGACGCGCGCGGCGCTCCCGGTGCTGCGGCGCCAGCGCTCGGGCCACATCCTCCAGTTCTCCTCGATCGGCGGCCGCATCACCTCGCCGGGCCTGGCCGCCTACCAGACGGCGAAGTGGGCGGTCGAGGGGCTCTCGGGCGTGATCGCGCAGGAGGTCGCGCCGCTCGGGATCAAGCTGACCGTGATCGAGCCGGGCGGCTTCCGCACCGATTGGGCCGGCTCCTCGATGACGGTCGCCGAGGTCGGCGAGGACTACGCCGAGACGGTCGGGAGATTCGCCTCCTTCGTGCGCGACGGCCACGACGGCCAGCAGCCCGGCGACCCGGCGCGGGCCGCGCAGGCGATCCTGCGGCTGGTGGCGCTGGAGGAGCCGCCGCGCCGGCTGCTGCTCGGCAGCGACGCCTACGCGTACGCCCAGGCGGCCGACGCCGCCAGCCTGGAGGAGGACGCGCGCTGGCGCGCCCTCAGCGTCTCGACCGACTTCGGCGCCGAGCCGGCGCCTGAGGACGTGGTGCTGCCGGCCTAGGCGGCGGCGCGCGGGGCGGGCGGCGGCGCGCCGCCC
>JAATFK010000021.1 GCA_015655225.1 Solirubrobacterales bacterium
GAGGAGCGGACGCGGGCGTTGCGGACCGTCGCCCGCGCGCTGCTGGCCGACGACCCGCGGCCGCCGCGCGAGCTGAGCCACCTCCTGCAGCCGGCCTGACCCGACGTGCGACGATGGGTCCCATGGAGGACCGCTCCACCCCCGTCCGGGTCGACAGATGGCTGTGGGCCGCGCGGCTCGTCAAGACGCGCACGCTCGGCTCCGACGCGGCCAGAGGCGGCCGCGTGCAGGTCAACGGGACGACCGTCAGACCGAGCAAGGAGATCCGCGTCGGCGACCGCGTCGAGCTTACGACCGGCCCGGTCCGCCGGACGGTGATCGTGCTCGGGACGGCCGGCAGACGCGGCTCCGCGACCGTCGCGGCGACGCTCTACGAGGAGACGGCCGAGAGCCGCGAGGCGCGTGAGCGCCTCGCGGAGGAGCGCCGCCTCTCCGCGCCGGAGCCGATCGCCGACCTGCGCGGCCGCCCGACGAAGCGCGACCGCCGGCGCTTCGAGCAGACCAGCGGCCGCCCCCCGCGCCGCGACCGCTAGGAGGGGTTGCTCGCGGCCGGCCCGCCGCCGCCCGCCGCGCCGCCGCCCGCCGGCCCGCTGCCGGTCGCCGCGGAGCCGCCGGCCGCGCCGCCGCCACCCTCGACCTCCGCCAGCCGCCGGTGCAACCGCTCGCGCAGCTCGGCGGGGTCGACGGCCGCCTGCTCCCGGCGTCTGCGGGCCACCACGACGCCGGTCGCGGCGACGCCCGCGAGCCCGGCGACTCCGATCAGCTTCCACGGCACGGGCATCGTCCGTAGCTTACGGTCGGTGCACGTCGCCGGCCAGCCCGCCCAGCAGCCGCTCCCGCTCGCCGACGCCGTCGCGACCGCCGCGACCGGCGACGTCTGGCTGTTCCGCGGCCGCTCGGCTGCCGACGTCGCGATCCGCGCGTTCACGAACAGCCCCGTCAACCACGTCGGGATGGTCGTCGCGCTCGACGACCTGCCGCCGCTGCTCTGGCACGCCGAGCTGGGCCGCTCGCTGCCTGACGTCTGGAGCGGTCAGCGTCAGCGCGGCGTCCAGCTCCACGTGCTGGCGGACGCCGTCCGCGTCTGGGAGGAGCGCTACCGCCAGCGCGCCTGGATGCGCCAGCTCGACGGCCCGCCGCTCTCCCGCGCGCAGGAAGACCGCCTGATGGAGACGATCGACCGCTTCGACGGCCGCCCGTTCCCCACCACCCCCGGCCTGATCCGCCAGTGGGCGACCGGCCGCGTGCGCCGCCGCGCCTCGACGCTCGAGACCGTCTACTGCGCCGAGCTGGTCGCCACCACCTTCCAGGCGATGGGCCTCTTGCCGAGCCGCCGGCCGGCGAGCTGGTATGACCCGGGCCGCTTCTGGAGCGGCGACCGGATCGCGCTCGTTCCGCCCTTCGCGCTCGCCGGCGAGGTCGCCGTCCGCTAGCCGCTCAAGGGCCGGCCCCCCGCGGTCGATCCACCCCTGCGCGGCCGCATCCGGTCGCGTCTCACCGATCCACCAATCGAGGTTCCTTCCATGGCGTTGTTGATCGTCGGACTGGTCCTGCTGCTCGTCGCGGCGGGCGCCAACTGGTACGCCCGCAACCAGCGCCGCCAGGCGCTGGCCGTCACCGCGACCGAGACGTCGACCTGCGGGGATCTCGTCTCGCTCGCCAGAAGCGTCCGCGACGAGGTCGGCGGCGCCGGCTTCGAGCAGCAGTCGGAGGTCGTCGGCAGAGCCGTCGCCGAGGATGGGACCGCGACCGCGCCGACCTCGGGGACGCCGGTCGTCTGGTACCGCACCCAGATCACCCACAGATACTGGGAGATGCAGCAGACGACCGTTGATGGCAAGCAGCAGTGGAACCGCGTCGAGCGGACCGAGACGGTCTCCGACGTCACCTCCGCCGCCGCCTTCTCGATCGACGACGGCACCGGCAGCGTCCTCGTCGCCCCCGACGGCGCCGACGTCGACCATCCCGAGAAGATCGTCGACCGCTTCGAGCAGTCCACCGGCTCGAACAGCTCCGGCCTCCTCGACTCCGTCCTCTCCGGGGTCATCCGCTCCGGCAGCCAGAGCGGCACGCTCGGCTTCCGCACCGAGGAGTGGGTCATTCGCCCGGGCGCACGTGTCTACGTCCACGGCGAGGTCTCCGACTCGACCGGCCAGCTCCGCTTCCGCAAGCCGCAGAAGGGCCGCTACGTCGTCTCGACTCGCTCCGAGGAGGAGATCGTCGGCGACGACGAGCGCGCGGCGAGATGGAGCACGATCGGCGGCGCCGTCTCGGCCGTCGCCGGCGTCGCCCTGATCGTCGCCGGCATCGCCACCGTCGCGACCTGAGCCGACCTGTGCGGTTCTCGGTGTCCATACGACACCGAGAGCCGCACACATCGCCCTAGAGGTGCGCGCGGTGCAGGTGCGGGTGGCGCGTCGCGTGATGCTGGGCGTGCAGGCGGCCGCCGACCCATACGACGGCGACGGCAGTGCCGATCGCCGACAGCGCCGCGTCGAGCAGAAAGGCGTGGCTGATGCCGCTCGTGAAGTCGCCGACCGACAGACCCGCGCCCGTCACGATCGCCGTGTTGAGCCCCAGGCCGACCGAGCCGCCGGCGATCTGGAACATGTAGACGATGCCGCCCGCCAAGGCCGTGCGGGAGTCGTCCAGGGCGGTCACCCCGGCGGTCGTCACGGAGGAGAGGAACAGACCGAGCCCGACGCCGACGACGACCATCCCCGGCACCAGTGACAGGTAGTGGTCGCCGCGCGAGATGAATGACAAGAGCAGCATCCCGACCGTCGTGCAGACCGCCCCGGCCGAGACCGTCGCCTTCGGACTGAGGCGTGGATAGAGGGGCCCGGCGACGAACGAGACGGCCGCGAAGGTCCCCAGCAGCGGCAACAGCCCCAAGCCGCCCCGCAGCGCCGAGTAGTGCAGCGCCTTCGTCATGAACTGGGGCAGGAACAGCAGCGAGGCGAAGAAGACGGCCGACATCAGCAAGACGGAGACGCAGGCGGCGCTGAAGTCGCGGTTGCCGACCACGTCGCCCGGCAGCGGCGCCGCCGAGCCGACGCGCCGCTCGGCGAGCGCGAAGACGCCGAGCAGCACCCCGCCGAACGCGAGCAGGCCGACCACGCGCGGATCGCCCCAGCCCCAGGCGCTCGACTGGTCGAGCGCCAGCAGCAGCGCGACGAGCCCGAGCGAGAGCGCCGTCAGGCCGCCGAAGTCGAGCCGCTCACGCTCCTGCGCGACCGTGTCGGGCGGGATCGCCGTCAGCGTCGCCAGCACGCCGAAGGCCGCGACCGGCACGTTGAGGAAGAAGATCCAGCGCCAGCTCAGCCCGTCGGTCAGGAGCCCGCCGATCAGCGGGCCGACGGCGTTGCCGAAGCCGCACGCGCCCATGATCAGGCCGCCGGCGATCCCAGCCTTCGCCTTCGGCAGCACGTCGTAGGTCATGCCGAGGATCGCGGGCCACATCAGCGCGCCGCCGATCCCCATCAGCGAGCGGCAGACGATCAGCCAGTCGACGCTCTGCGCGACGCCGCCGAGCAGCGAGCAGGAGGCGAAGGTGGTGGCGCCCACCACGAAGATCCGCCGGCGCCCGAAGATGTCGGCGAGCTTGCCGCCGGTCACGATCAGGACGCCGAAGACGAGCGCGTAGGCGTTGATCACCCACTGCACCGTCGAGAGGTCGGAGTGGAGGTCGCGCTCGATCGCCGGCAGCGCGACGCTCAGGGCCGTGAAGTCGTTCGCGATCACGACCGTCGCGAGCCCCATCGCGGCGAGCGCGAGCAGCGTCGAGCGGTCGATGCCGTGGGCGTCCGGCTGCACGGCTGGCATGTTTGCGCACCCGTGTCGATGATGCGACATCCCATCGACTGGAAGGACAGCTCTCAGATGAACGGACTCACTTCCATGCGTCGCGCCACCCCGGCGCTCGCCCTCGCCGCGCTCGGCGCCCTCGCGATCGGCGCGACGAGCACCGCCGCGGCCGCGACAACCGCCACCGCGTCCGCCGTCCCGGCCTGCAGGACCGCCGACTTCGCCGCCGTCGTGCGCAACGTCCAGGCCGGCGCCGGCCAGCGCCAGGCGACGCTCGTGCTGCGCAACCGCTCCTCGCGCAGCTGCCACACCTTCGGCTACGTCGGCCTCCAGCTGCGCTCCGCGCGCGGCGGCAACATCCCCACCTCCACGACCCGCGTGCGCCCGCCGGCGCCCAAGACGATCGTGCTCACGCCCGGCGCGCACGCCTTCGCGAAGCTCGCGTGGACCGCGGTCGCGAGCGGCAGCGAGTCGCAGTCCGGCGCGTGCGAGCCGACCGCGAAGACGCTGCAGATCACGCCGCCGGACCAGACCGCGCGCGTCAGCACGGCCTGGCGCGGCGGCCCGGTCTGCGCGCGCGGCGCGTTCCGCGTCGGCGCGCTGACCCGCTAGGAGCCGCTCGCGGCTAGGAGGCGGCGCTCGGCACGAGGGTGGGGTAGTCGGTGTAGCCCCGCCCGCCGATCGCGCCGTAGAACGTCGACTGGTCGGGCTCGTTCAGCTCGGCGCCCTCGCGCAGCCGCGCCGGCAGGTCCGGGTTGGCGAGGAAGCGACGGCCGAACGCGACGAGGTCGAACGCCCCGTCGCCGACGAGCGCGTCGGCGCCCGCGACGTCGAACTCCTCCGCGAAGGAGGCGTTGCCGATCAGCGTCCCGGGCCACAGCTCGCGCGCCTGCGCGATCGTCGAGTAGCCGGCGTGGTTCCGCGTCTCCATCACGTGGACGTAGAGCAGGTCGTGCTCGGCGAGGCCGCGCAGCAGCGCGTCGTAGGTCGCGCGCGGGTTCTCCTCGGCGATGTCGTTGAATCTGTGGCCGGGGGAGAGGCGGATGCCGACGCGCTCGGCGCCGATCGCGTCGGCGACGGCGGCGACCGTCTCCAGCACGAAGCGGGTGCGGCCGGCGACGTCGGTGCCGTAGCCGTCGGTGCGCTGGTTCGTGTTCTCGCTCAGGAACTGGTGGAGCAGGTAGCCGTTGGCGGCGTGCAGCTCGACGCCGTGGGCGCCGGCCGCGACCGCGCGGCGGGCGGCGTCGACGTACTGCTCGCGGACCGTCGCCAGCTCGTCGGTCTCGAGCGCGCGCGGGGTCACGTAGTCGGCCATCCCGTCGGGCGTCCAGACCTGGCCCTCGGCGCGGACGGCGGAGGGCGCGACGGGCGTCTCGCCGCCGGTGTAGGCCGGATGGGCGACGCGGCCGGCGTGCATCAGCTGGATCATCAGCTTCGCGTCCCCGGCGGAGCGCACGGCGGCGGCGACCTGCGCCCAGCCGGCCTGCTGCTCGTCGTTGTGGAGGCCCGCGGTGTCGAGGTAGCCCTGGCCGATCGCGGCCGGCTGCGTGCCCTCGGTGATCAGGATCGCGGCGCTGGCGCGCTGGGCGTAGTAGGTCGCGTTGACCTCACCGGGGACGGTCCCGACCGCGCGGTTGCGCGTCAGCGGCGCCATCACGACGCGGTGGGGAAGGGTGAGCGCGCCGCGCTCGTAGGGCTCGAAGAGGTTCGGGTGGGCCATGGAAGTCGGTCACTCCTGATGATTGCATGCGCATAAGTTGCACGAACAACCATACCCACTCGCCCGGAAACGCAGACGGCCCGCCGTGAGGCGGGCCGTCGGTCCTGCGAAGTCGCGGCGTTGCCGCCGCGGACGACTAGATCGTCTGGACGTTCGCGGCGTTCGGGCCCTTGGGGCCCTGCTCCGCGTCGTACGACACCTTCGCGCCCTCGGCGAGCGTCTTGAAGCCGCTGCCGCCGATCGCGGAATGGTGGACGAAGAGGTCCTTGCTCTCGTCGTCGGGCGTGATGAAGCCAAAGCCCTTGTCGTCGCTGAACCACTTCACGGTTCCAGTTGCCATGTCGTTCCTCCGGTTTTCGTGTGCGCTGCGAGTCGCGGAGGGTGCTGAAGCAACAACTGCGGACGCTGGGCACTGCTGTGGGCGGGCGAATTCCCGATCCACCGTGAAGCTTAGCGTGCTGAGGCGCCGGCCGAGCGATCCACGCGCTAGCGTCCGCCTCGATGGAGCTGTGGATGCACGCATTCGCGATCCCCGGCCGCGTCGTCGAGGCCGCGCGGCGGGTCGAGCGCGCGGGCTTCGACGGGCTGCTGCTCGCCGACAGCCAGAGCCTCACCGCCGACGTCTGGGTCGAGCTGGCGCTCGCGAGCGCGGCCACCGAGCGGCTGCGCCTCGGCCCCGGCGTCACCAACCCCTTCACGCGCCACCTCGCCGTGACCGCGTCGGCGGCCGCGACGCTCCAGGCCGAGAGCGGCGGCCGCGCGGTCCTGGGCCTCGGCCGGGGCGACTCGGCGATCACGCAGCTCGGCGGCCGCGCCGCCGCGCCCGCCGCCTTCGAGGAGGCGATCGTCGCCGTGCAGGCGTACCTGCGCGGGGAGGCCGGGACGGTCGACGGGCACGCCAGCCGGATCGCCTGGATCGCCGCCGACCCGCACCCGAAGGTCCCGCTCGTGGTGGGAGCGACCGGGCCGCGCGTGATCGCCGCTGCCGCCCGCCACGCTGACGGCCTCGACCTCACCGTCGGCGCCGAGCCGCAGCGGCTGCGCTGGGCGATCGCGACCGCGCGCGAGGCGGCCGCCGGGCGCCCGCTGAGCATCGGCGCCTACCTGAACGTCGCCGTCGACCCCGACCCGGCGGCGGCGCGCGACCTGGTGCGCGGGAGCGTCGCGACCTTCGCCCGCTTCGCGACCAAGGGAGCGCCCGCCGACGGC
>JAATFK010000387.1 GCA_015655225.1 Solirubrobacterales bacterium
CGAGCGCCGCGGCCACATGCAACGGCGCGGCGATGATCGCGTGCGGCAGCGACGCCGCCGTGTGCGCGACCCACCCGACGTAGCCCAGCAGCAGCGCGGTGACGCCGTTCAGTCCCAGCGCGAGCGGCGCGGCGACCTGACCGAGCGCCGCGGCGACGAACCCGAGCCACATGATCGGCGCGACCGCCGGCTCCGCCAGCACGTTGGCGACGAGGGAGACGAGCGACAGCTCGGAGAAGTGGAAGGCGATCAGCGGTGCGGTGCCGACGGTCGCCGCGAACGTGATCGCGGCGCCGTCCGCCAGCGGTCCCGGCACGCGCCGGCGGCGCAGCCACGCGCGCGTGGAGGGCGCGAGCAGCGCGATCGCGACGACAGCCGCAAAGCTCAGCTGCCAGCCGGGGTCGCCGGCAGCGCGCGGGTTCCAGATGAGCGTCAGCGCCGCCGCGAGCAGCAGCGCGTACCAGCGCGAGGACGGCCGGCCGGCGAGCGCCGCCGCGATCGTCGCGCCGCCCATCAGCCCCGCCCGCTGGATCGACGGTCCCGCCCCCGCCAGCGGGACGTAGAGGGCGATCAGCGCGAGGACGGCGAGCAGTCTGGCCCGCAGCCCGGCACCGACCGCCGTGAGCACGATCAGCGCGAGCGCCGACAGCAGCGCGACGTTCTGACCCGAGGCAGCCGTCAGGTGACTCAACCCCGACGCGCGGAACTCCTCGCGCTGCTCGTCGCTCAGCTCCTGGTCCTGTCCGAGCACCATCCCGCGCAGCAGCGCTCGCTGGGGCGGCGCCAGCCCGGCGTCGAGCGCCGTCTCCGCCCGGCCGCGAACCACGTCGACCAGCCGCCAGAGACCGCCACGCATCTCGCCGGTCGGGGTGACCGTCGCGACCGTGATCGCGGCGTGCGCCCCACGACGGGCGTAGTGCTGCTCGAACGGGCCGAGGCGCCGCAGCTTCCCACCGACCGCGAGGATCGCGCCGGTCGCCGCGCGCGGCCAGGCGAGGTGGGAGCCGATCCGCAGCATCACCCGCTCACCAGCAGCCTTCGCCGGCTCCCGCAGCTGCGCCAGCGCGGTCGCGCCGTAGCGCACGCGACGCGGCTGTTCGAGCAGGACGACGCGCGTCGCGACCGTCGCGCCGAGCAGCGGGCCGAGCGCGCTGTGGTCGAGCGCGGCGAGCCGGGCGTGCGCGCCGACCGCTCCCACCAAGACCGCCACGCCCGTGAGGACCGCCAGCCCCGCACGGCCAGCCAGCGCGGCCGCCGCCAGCGCCAGCAGCGCCACGAGCCGCGGTTCGAGCGGCGCCGCCAGCAGGCCGGCGACGAGCGCCGCGAGCACGAGGTGCCGGGGATGCTCGCGGATGTCGTCGAGCAGCCGGCCGAGATCCGGGGCGGTCATGGCGCCAGCGGCCCTCGGGTCGCGGCGACCGGCGGACGAGGGTCCGGAAGGCTCGTCATGGCGCCAGCTGCGCGCGGATCGCGGCGAGTCTTCTCTCGCCGATGCCGGAGACCTCGTCCAGCTCGTCGACCGAGCCGATCCCGCCGTGCTGCTCGCGGTAGGCGACGATCTTCGCGGCCGTGGCGGGGCCGACGCCGTCGAGCTGCTCCAGCTCCTGCGCCGTCGCGCTGTTGAGGTCGAGCGAGAGCGGCTGCCCCGGAGCCGCCGCGCCCGCGCCGCCCGCGCCCCCGGCGCCGCCCGCGCTTCCGCCGCCACCAGCGGCCACCGCCGCCGCCCCTCCCCCGCCCCGGCCGCCCCGGGCCGGCACGACGACCTCGCCGCCGTCGGTCACCCGCGCGGCGAGGTTGACGCCGAGCCGGTCGGCTCTACCAGTCATCCCGCCAGCGCGGCGGACCGCATCGAGCGCCCGCGCGCCGACCGACAGCCGGTAGACGCCGGGTCTCCGCACCGAGCCCTTGACGTCCACCACGACCGCGCCGTCCCCAGACGAGGCGGTCCCGCCCGATCTCCCGTCCGGAGCGCCGGGAGCGCCAGCCGCCGCGGTGGTACCCGTCGACCCGGTGACAGCAGGCACGCCCGCGTCCGCGCCCTCCGCCCCACCCGACGCTCCCCCGCGCAAGAACCGGGACCCGATCAACAGCACGGCGAGCACGAGCGCGACGTAGATCGCGAGACGGGGCTTTCCGATCTCGGCCATGCCAAAAACGCTACGCCGACGCCTGCCGAATCACCCGCGGTGTTGGAGCCAAAAGCGCGCAGCCGCGCGCACGACTTCAGCGCACGACGAAGTTGACGAGCTTGCCCGGCACGACGATCACTCTCACGATCGCGTACCCGTCGAGATGGGCGATCACGTTGGGCGCCGCGCGCGCCAGGGCTTCCAACTGCTCCCGGGACGCGCCGGTCGGAGCCGTCACGCGGTCGCGGACCTTGCCGTTGACCTGGGCGACCAGCTCGAACGTGTCGGCCTCGAG
>JAATFK010000106.1 GCA_015655225.1 Solirubrobacterales bacterium
CGTCGTCCAGCAGCGGCGCGTCGGCCGGCCCGCGGTGCTCCCGCGCCCCGGCCGCGCGGACGGGGGCGAGCGGGTAGGAGAAGCTGACGTGGTCGATCGTCACCGCGCCGCTGAGGCGACCCGGGTCGACCGGCTCGGCCGCCTCCGGCGTCAGCGTCTCGAGCGCCATCAGCTCGGAGATCCGCCCGACCGAGATGCGCGTCTGCTGCCACGAGTCGAACACCTGCGAGAGCTGCTGGATCGGCGAGAAGAACATGTCGACGTAGAGGATGAAGGCGATCAGCGCACCGGTCGTGAGGTGGCCCTCGTGGATCAGCTCGGCCCCGACGCCGAGCACGATCGCGTCCGCGAACGCCGACAGCAGCTGGACGAACGGGAAGTAGGTCGAGACGAGCCGCTGCGCGCCGACGCGCGCCTCCAGGTAATCCGCCCCGAGGCGCCGGAAGCGCCGTCGCGTCTCGCCCTCGTGCGCGAACGCCTGCGACTCCCGCACGCCCGACAGGCTCTCCTGGAAGTCGGCGTTCACGATCGCGATCCGGTCGCGCGCGAGGTCGTAGAGGACCGCCGCCCGCCGCCGGAAGACGACCGTCGCGAGCGCCAGCGGGATCACGACCGCGAGCGTGCAGAGCCCCAGCTCGGGGTCGAGCGCGACGAGCGCGATGCCGACGCCGACGAATGTCACGAACGCGACCAGCGCCGACAGCAGGCCGCTCTCGATCAACGTCTCGAACTGGTCGACGTCGGTCGTCATGCGGGTCATGATGCGGCCCGCCAGCTCGCGCTCGTAGTAGTCGAGCGAGAGTCGTTGCAGCTGCGCCCAGATGCGGATCCGCAGCGACAGCATCACGCGCTGCGCGGTGCGGCCGGTCACGAACGTCTCCCCGATCTCGTCCACCTGGTCCATGAGCGTCACGAGCAGGAAGATCGCGGAGGCGACGAACAGGACCGAGCGCGAGCCGGCCTGGACGCCGCTGTCGATCCCGGTCTTCACCAGCACCGGGCCGGCGAGCGAGGCGAGCGCGTCGAGCACGACGAGGACGAGCCCGAGCAGCAGCGGCCGGCGGAACTCGCGCAGCAGCGAGCGGAGGCTGAAGCCGGGGTCGCGGCGCGACTCAAGCTCGAGGTCGACGCGCGCCACGTCGCGGACCGGTCTGAGCGCCGCGACGCTCGCCAGCAGCTCGGGCGTCGGGGCGAGGTTGCGCCGCCAGTTGCCGGCGCTGCCGCGCAGTCCGGCGCCGAGGCTCGGCGCGCCGAAGGCGCGGGCGTTCACGCGCGGCGCCGCGGTCGCGCCGTCGCCCGCGCCCGCGCCGCTCCAGGCGGCGGCGGTCGTCGCGTTCGCGGCCAGCGGCGCGAGCGCCTCGATCCGGTCGCCGACCTGCTCCGCCGCCTCGTCCTCCAGGCCGGTGAGCAGGCCGCGGTAGAGCGCGCTGCGCGCCAGCAGCTGCTCGTGGCTGCCCTCCTCCACGACGCGGCCCTGGTCGAGCACGACGATCCGGTCGGCGAGGTGGAGCGTCGAGCGGCGGTGGGCGACGAGCAGCGTCGTGCGCCCGGCCATCACCTTCCGCATCGAGGCGTTGATCGCCTCCTCCGTCTGCGCGTCGACGGCGCTCGTCGCGTCGTCGAGGATCAGGATCCGCGGATCGCTCACGATCGCGCGCGCCAGCGCGATCCGCTGCCGCTGCCCGCCCGAGAGCGACAGCCCGCGCTCGCCGACGACGGTGTCGTAGCCGCGCGGCAGCGCCGTCACGAAGCCGTGCGCCTCGGCGACCTTGGCGGCCGCCTCGATCTGCTCGTCGGTCGCGTCGGGCCGGCCGTAGGCGATGTTCGCGCGGACCGTGTCGGAGAAGAGGAAGCTCTCCTCGAAGACGACCCCGACCTGGCGGCGCAGTGACGGGAGCGCGACGCTGCGCACGTCGTGGCCGTCGACCAGGACGGCGCCCGCGTCGGGGTCGTAGAAGCGCGAGACGAGCAGCGTCGCCGTCGTCTTGCCGCTGCCGGCCGGCCCGACGAGCGCGACCCGCTCGCCCGGCGCGATTCTCAGGTCGAGCCCGCGCAGCAGCGGACGCTCCTCGTCGTAGGCGAAGTCGACGCCGTCGAAGCGGATCTCGCCGGCGGGCGGGCCGAGCTCGACCGCGTCGGGCGGATCGGCGATCGCCGGCTTCAGGTCGAGCAGCTGGAAGATCCGCTCGACGCCCGCGCGCGCCTGCTGCCCGACCGACAGCAGGCCGGCGAGCTGCCGCGCCGGCGCCATCAGCTGCGCGACGTAGGTCGAGAAGGCGAGGAAGGTGCCGAGGCTGAGGTCGCCGCGCAGCGCCAGCCAGCCGCCGAAGGCGAGGATCGCGACCTGGCCGAGCGACGGGATCGCCTGCAGCACCGGCGAGTAGCGCGACTGCAGCCGCACCGCGCGCAGCTGCGAGCCGTAGAGCGTCGCGGAGGCGGCGGCGACGCGCTCCAGCTCGCGCCGGTCCTGGCCGAACGCCTTCACGATCCGCACGCCGCCGACGTCCTCGTCGACGATCTGGACGACGTCGCCCTCGCGCTGCTGCGCCTCCCAGGTCGCCGGGAAGACGCGTCTGCGCATCCGGTAGGAGACCGCGAGCAGCGCCGGCGCGATGATCAGGCTGACGAGCGCGAGCGGCGGCGAGAGCACGACCATCACGCCGAGCGACAGCACCATCAGCAGCAGGTTGCCGCTCATCAGCGGCAGGAAGCTGAGCAGGCCCTGCACGAGCGCGGAGTCGGAGTTCGCGCGGGCGACGACCTGGCCGGTCGGCATCCGGTCGAGGTTCGCGAAGTCCATCGCCTGGAGGTGCGCGTGCATCTCGTTGCGCAGGTCGTACTGGACCAGCAGCGCGACGCGCCCGCCGCGGAAGCGGCGCAGGTACGCGAAGCCGAAGCTGGCGGCCGCGACCGCCAGCAGGGCAACGAGCCAGGGCAGGAGGGGGGAGGAGCGGCTGACGATCACCTTGTCGACGATCTGGCGCTCGAGCAGCGGGACGGCGGCGAGGCAGGCGCTGCCGAGGACGGCGGCGCCGAAGGAGACGACGACGTCGGTGCGATGGCGCAGGACGTAGCCGGCGAGGCGGCGGACCCACCCGGGGCTGGCGGCGGACCCGCCGGGCGGTGCGCCGGGGGCCGGCGCCGCGCCGGTCGCGGGGGCCGAGGCGCTCACCGCGCCTCGTCGGCGGCCGGCTCGGCGGGCCGCGCCGACGGGGTGATCTCCGCGGCCCGCGCCGGCGCGCGCTCGGCGGCCTCGCGCTCGGCCATCGCCGCGTCGAGCGCGTCGCCGAGCCAGCCGATCGCCTCGATCACCTGCCGGTCGTCGGGCGTGCGTGCGGCGAGCCGGCTCATGCGCTCGGCCATCTCGGTCTCGACGCGCTCCAGCACCGCCTCGCCCATCGGCGTGAGCGACAGCGCGACCGCGCGCTGATCGCCCTCGACCTCGGTGCGCAGCAGCAGGCTTCGGCCGACGAGCGCGTCGACCGCGGCCGAGACGGCGGGCTTCCCGAGCGCCAGCCGCGCCGCCACCCGCGAGGCCCGCTCGTCGCCCGAGGCGACGGCCGACAGCACGCGGTAGTGCGCGAGGTTCAGTTCGTCGGAGGAGCGTTCCAGCGCGCGAGAGATCCGCGCCAGGGCGCGGATCGCGCGGACGGTGCGCAGGCGCTCGTCGCCGGCGTCGGGGGTGCTGGACATGCCCCCAACGCTAGCAGGGTGGTTCGACCGTCGAACTATCCCCGGTCAGGAGGCGGCCGAGGGCGGTGGCTCCCCGGGGACCCGCTCGCGCTCGCTGGCCTCGCGGACGGCGCGCTCGGCGCCGGCGTGCCCGACGTACGGGACGATGGCGCAGTAGAGGAGGTCCGGAAGCATCGCGACCAGCTCGTCGGCGGCGTTGCGCAGCAGCCGCGTGTAGATGATCTCGTAGATCCCGCC
>JAATFK010000429.1 GCA_015655225.1 Solirubrobacterales bacterium
CGCCCCGCGCGATATCGAACCGATCCTCGCCGCCGTCAGCGGGACCGGCGGTGGCGACGCGCCGTCCGCGACGTTCCGGAAGCGCGTCGAGCGCGCGTTGGCGCGGCTTCGCAGCGCATGGAGGGCTCGGCATGGCTCGATCTGATTTCTCCCGCGCGCGACTCGCATACGAGCTCGCCCACGCGCGGACCGCCGGCCGCGGCCTCGGGGTCGCGCTCGTCCCCGCCGCGCTCGCCTGCGTGCTTCACCGGACGACCGACGCGACCTGGTTTGTCGCCGCAGCGCTGGCCGCCACGCTGGCCGGGCTGGGCTGGCGAGGCGGCGCCTCACAGCGTGGCGCGCTCGCGGGCGTGCTCGCCGGACTGCCGCCGATGCTCGTGCCCGGCGTGGTCGCGCTGCTCTCGAACGGCGGGCATTGCCCGCAGTGCGCGATGGTACCGTCCCTCGGCTGCATGATGACGTGCTTCGCGACGAGCGCGATCGTCGGCCTCGCCGTCGGCCATCACGCGTCGCGCGACCTCGCGCCTCGCCGGTTCGCCGCGGCGGCGGCGCTGACGGCGACCCTGACCGGCGCGCTCGGCTGCGGCACGACGGGGCTGGGCGGCACGCTGGGCATCGTCGTCGGCCTCGTCGCGGGCGGGATCACCGGCTGGGCGACGGCCGAGCGCGCGGTCGGTTGACCTCGCTGGCTTCGCCCATCCTGCGGTTCGCCTGACGTAAGGAGCGCCGCGTCGCCGCGAACAAGGCCTCGAGGACCTCGGCGCCGTGCGTCTACAAAAATCGAGCCGCCGGCGCCCTCGACAACGGTGCGCGCGGCGTCATCCCGTCGAACCAGCCAGCCTCGCTAGATTCGCGCGCCGATCATGCGCGCTTCGGCGGCAGCCGGATATGCTCCCGGACGAGGGCAACGTGAACGGGTCCGTCGAGCATCGCAACCTCACCGAGTTTGGCAGCTTCTCCGTATCGGGCCCGAGCTCTGTTGGCGACATCATCGCGCGCGTCGGTGCCGGCAAGCATCCTATGAGCGCGGACCGCTTCGACTTGCGAGGCCTGCGCTGGGAGCTGTTCGTTCATCCGGGCGAGGCGGCGTCGTGAACTGGACCGCCGAACGATGTTGCAGAAGCTGGTCGCTGAACGCGGAGATCGTGTAGATGGCGACGAAAGGCAAGAAACCAAGCAAGCCCACGCGTGCGCTGGTTAAGCGTCCAATCGTGCAAGCGCCGCTTGCACAATTGGCGACAGAGGCCGGCGACCGGCGTGCGCTCGGGCGTTCGAGCAAGGTAGACGCGCTCTTTCCAACGCCGCCGCCCACCGTGGAGTTGCCGTCGGGATACGCCGCGGTGCTCGGCGAGCTGAAGCAGCGCATCGAGCACGCACGCCTCGCTACCGTCATCGCCGCGAACACCGGGATAATTCGGCTGTACTGGAATGTCGGCCGTGTCATCCTTGCCAGGCAGGTGCGGGAAGGGTGGGGCGCGAAAGTGATCGACCTACTCTCCTACGATCTGCGCCGAGCGTTTCCCGACATGGCTGGCCTGTCGGCACGAAACCTCAAGTACATGCGCGCGTTCGCGTCGGCGTGGACCGACGGTGAAATCGTGCAAGCGCCGCTTGCACAATTGACCTGGTACCACCACCTCGCGCTGATCGAAAAGCTCGACGATAAGGCGGTGCGCCTCTGGTACGCCGCACGCGCCGTCGAGCACGGCTGGTCTCGTAACATTCTCGCATTCCAGATCGCCGGCCAACTCCACGTGCGACACGGCAAAGCGCTCAACAACTTCAAGCGCACGTTACCGCCGGCCGAGTCCGACTTCGCGTCCCAGGTGTTCAAGGATCCCTATCTGTTCGATTTCCTCGGCACTGCAAACCCGCGCCAGGAGCACGAGGTCGAGGCGTCGCTGGTCGCGCACGTCGAGAGCTTGCTGCTGGAGCTCGGGTCAGGGTTCGCATTTGTCGGCCGCCAAGTCCCGCTGGAAGTGGGCGGCGACGACTTCCAGCTCGACTTGCTCTTCTATCACTTCAAGCTGCGGCGCTTCGTCGTCGTCGAGCTGAAGACCGTGAAGTTCGACCCAGGGATGGTTGGCCAGCTACACATGTACCTCTCGGCGGTCGACGACATGCTAAAGCAGCCCGAAGATCAGCCCACGATTGGCCTCTTGCTCTGTCGCGGTAAGAACGAGCTGGTCGTCGAATATGCGCTCCGCGACCAGCTCAAGCCGATGGGCGTGGCGGATTGGGAGACACAGCTCGTAGATAAGCTGCCGGATGCTCTCAAAGGGAGTTTGCCTAGTATCGAGGAGATCGAAGCTGCGTTGGCGCCTCCTAGACAGCCGACCACCAAGCGGAAAAAAGTGATGACGCGCTGCCGTTAGTTCGGAAACCAGCGAGGACCCAAACCGGGCTTACTGGAGAAGGCTTCAAAGGACTGCAGCCTGTTGCCTGAAAGACTCGATCCCCGTCGCAGCTATCTGGAACGATCCACAATATGGAGATGCGGTAACAGTCCCAGCCTATTGATACGGAGCCGAGGTGCAACGCGTACATAGACCCGGGTGGAACGAAATAGAAATAAGAAATCCGCGAGATAGATCGCGCCCAAGATCAAAAACGCCTTAGCGGCCACGGAATGAACTTCGAGACGCGCCCCTGGTACGCGCGGTACGCATCACCACGACTCGCGAGCGACTGCTTCTCCGTCGGTGGAATGCCCGTGACAAACAAGATCGAGCACAGCAGCAACGCTTGCGGGAACAGCGCGATCAGTCCGTACGGGGCGAAAGCCAGACCGTGTAATGCGTAACCGAGCCAGACGCACCACTCGAAGAAGTAGTTGGGATGGCGCGAGTAGGCCCAGAGGCCGGCGTCGCAGACCTGGCCGCGGTGGGCGGGGTCGCGCTTCCAGCGGGCGAGCTGGGCGTCGGCGGTGGTCTCGCCGGCGATGCCGAGGACGGAGATCGCGAGGCCGAGGGCGCGGAGCCAGCCGCGGTCCCATGGGACCGCGACGAAGGGTACGACGAAGGCGGCCGACAGGAGGCCGGTCAGCGCGGCCTGGGCCTGGAAGAAGACGAAGAACCGCGGCGACGCGCGGTCGGCCCAGCGCTGGCGCAGGTCGACGTAGCGGCCCTCTTCGGGGGCGCGGGCGGCGCCGCGGGAGATCAGGTAGCCGGCGAGGCGCAGGCTCCAGGCGGCGACGACGAGGGCGATCGGGGCCCAGGCGGCGAGGGGCGACGCGGCGCCGAGCCCGAGCGCGCCGATCACGAGGGCGAAGCTGACGGCCCAGCCGACGTCGACGATGCCGGCGTTGCGGGTGCGCTGCTGGACGAGCCAGAGGATCAGCTGCAAGGTGGCGGCGACGGCCCAGGCCTCGCCGACGCGGAGCAGGATGGCGCCGAGCATCACGAGGCTCCGAGGATCACGACGAAGGAGCGCGCGCCGCGCTGCCAGACACGCACCGGACGGGCGGGGTCGGCCGGCGCGCGGACGAGCGGGAACCACGGCGCGCGCTGGCTCGCCGGATCGGCTGCGGCGATCGCCGGCGCGACGAGGTCGACCTCGACGTAGTGGCCGCCGGTCGCGCGATCGAGCTCGGCGGCGTAGCTCCACTCGTCGACGCCCGGCTCGGGGAAGCGATCGTTGTGCAGCGCGCCGCCGTACACGGCGATCCACGGCCGGTGAGCGGGCGCGAGGTCGCGGTGGTGCACGGCGCTGAGGGCGATGCGGGACAGCTCGCGGGTGGTCAGGGTCAGCATCGCCTCGACGTTCGGCGCGGCGCGGTCGCCGGCGTTGATCGCCGCGTAGTCGTCGCAGCGCAGGGTCATCGCGTGCGGCTGGATCCCGGCGGCGCGCGCGACGTCGGCGAGCGACGCGACCTCGGGCTTGGTGGATTCGGGGCGCCGGACCGCGGCCTCGAGCTTCGCGGTGGCCTGGACCGCCGCGGCGCCGCAGGCGGGGTCGACGATCCAGGTCTCGACCACGAGGTCCGAGATCCGGTCGCCGATCGCCGGGAGGGCCTGGGTCAGCGCGACCAGCGCGGAGCTGCCGGGCGCGAGAGGGCGGTCGGTGCGCTCGTGGAGCTCGCCGAAGCCGACGACCCGCGCGTCGGCGGGGATGGTCGCGAGCA
>JAATFK010000334.1 GCA_015655225.1 Solirubrobacterales bacterium
GCAGCTGCGGCGCCATCGGCTCGCAGTGCAGCTCGGCGCCCTCGGCGGTCGTGAAGCGCAGCAGCGCCTTCGGTCTGACGCGCAGCGTGCGGTAGACCTGCTCCGGCTGGCCGGGGAGAACTGCTCGTCCTGCGGCGAGAGCACCGCGACCGGCGCCTTCACGCTCCGCACGAGCGCCGTCGAGAGCTGGAATCTGCGCGCGAGCGTGAGGCGGTCGAACAGCGAGCCGGTGCCGTAGATCTCCGACCGCTTGGCGACCGTGAACCGCTCCGCCGGGGTCAGGTACGACTGCGCCTGCGCCCAGTAGCCGTCGAACTCCTCGCGTCTGCCGGCGAGCAGCAGCTTGACCATCGCCGGCGGCAGGTCCGCGACCCACGAGGCGAACGCGTCGATCACGCCCGGGTCGGCGACGACCGCCGCCAGCCGGTGCTCGAACGCGGCCGCGCGCAGCACGAGCAGGCCGCCGAAGCTCTGGCCGGCGAGCACGATCCGGCGGCGGTCGACCTCCGGCCGCGTGCGCAGGAAGTCGACGACCGGCGTGATCACCTGCTCCCAGTCGGGCCGGAACGGGATGTTGCGCTGGAACAGGTTCGAGCCCTGGCCCGGGCCCTCGAAGATCAGCGCGTTCCAGCCGCGCTCCAGCGCCGCCGCGCCGCCGTAGACGACCATGTCGACGTTCTGCGCGTCGCTGCCGTTGTTGAGGATGATCGTCGGGCGCTTCGTGCGGCCGCCCGGTGAGAGCAGCCAGCCCGGCAGCGTCGTGGTGCCGTAGGGGATCTTCACCGGCGTCCAGCTGGGGCTCGACAGCGTCGCGGCGCGCGCGAACGACTGCTCCATCTCGGCGTAGAAGGTGCCCTCGCGGGCGCGGTTCCCGCCTCTCGTGGCGAGCACGAAGAAGAGCGCCTGGTCGAGATACATCGCCGAGCGCAGGTAGCAGGCCCGCGCGGTCACGAGGTCGCCACGCGCGCGTGCCGCGTCGGCGCGCCGCGCCAGCCGCTGGCCCTCTCGCCGGAACTCCTCGCAGAACGCGGTGTAGCTGTCGCCCCGGGCGTGGATCCGGTTGAAGGTCGAGAGCGCCTCGCCCAGCTCGCTCGCGCCGGCGGCCGCGGCGCTGATCGTGAACAGCGCCTGGAAGTTGAGGTTCGCGTCGGCGAAGAAGCGCGTCGCGTCGGTGGTCGTGGGCTTGGTCGCCGACGTGGTCGCGGGCGCCGACGCCGCGTCGGCACGCTTGGCGCCGAGCAACGGCAGGGCGGTCGCGGCCGCGCCTCCCGCGAGCAGGCCGCCGAGCAGCTGGCGGCGATTGAGGTGGGAAGCGAGGTCGGACATGTCCACGGTGATCGGCGCGTGTCACCGCCTTCTTGAGTGGCGCAACGGCGCTCAGTCGCGCGTTGCCGCGCTCAGCAGCCGGCGTCGTCGACCATCCCGGGGCCGAGCGTCGTGTGACAGAAGATCGTCGCGTCGTCGAAGCGGAAGTCCTCGAACGCTCCATGGAAGCCCGTGAAGTCGGCGCCGGTGAAGTTCGCGCCCGAGAAGTCGATGTGGAAGATGCACGCCCCCGTGAAGTCGGCATCGGTGAAGTTGGCGCCCGTCGCGTTCACGACGGCCGGCTGTGGGTCGCCGCCGCAGCCGAAGCCGCTGAGGTCGGCGTCGTGCAGCGTCGCGCCGGTGAAGTCCGCGTCGCTCAGGTCGGTCAGCTGGAGATTGGCGCCCGTGAGGTTCGCGCCGGCCAGGTCAGCGCCGTGGAGATGGGCGCCCGTGAGGTCGACGCCGGCGAGATCGGCGCCGGCCAGGTCGGTGCCGACGAGATAGCTGTTGAGGAGATGGTCGCCGGCGAGGTTCGCTCCCGCGAGGTTCATCCCGCTGAAGACCAGGTTCGACAGGTTGGCGGCGCCGGTCGGGGCGAGGGAGAGGTCGGCTCCCGGACACTGCGCGCCGGCCTCGATCGTGCAGCCGCGCCACGTGAACGTGAGCGGCCCGCCGTCGTCGATCATGAGCGTGGCGCCCGAGAAGCCGCGCGGGTTGCGGATCAGCGGCGGCGTGATGCCGTCGGTGGCCCGCTTGCGGATGCGGGTCGCGGGGAAGGTCCAGGTCGCGCGTCTTGCGCTCCAGCGGGGCGCGCCGATCGTGAGCACGATCGAGACCGGGATCCGTGAGCCGCGCGGGGTGTAGGTGAGGACCGCGTTCGGCTTCGAGCTGGCGAAGTAGCCCGCGAAGCGCCGGGCGAAGTCGACGTTCGCGACGACCGCCGCGTCGCGCAGCGGCCGGTCGGTGAAGCGCGTGAGGTACTCGCGGGCGCCACGCAGGCGCAGCGTCAGATGGTGGTCGTCGCGTCCCGTCAGCGACCCCGACGCGCTCGGGATCGAGAAGAGGTACGCCGGGACGACGGACCGCACGGGCGCGGCGAGCGCCGCCGCGCCCCCGGCGCACGTCGCCACCAGGGTCGCGGCGAGGACGACGACCGTCCGGGCGATCCCACGTTCGACATGTCGCACCATCGACGGCTCCTCGGTCGGGCGGTGGTCAGAGGCGACGACCGTCTGTGGGCCTATCGACGCCCGCGCCCCGGAGCGTGAGCCCGCCCGCGTTCACGCGCCACCCGGTCGCTGCCGATAGGAGAGGGATGCACATCCCACGCAGGGCGATCGCCGGACTCGCCGTCAGCATCGGAGCGCTGGCCGTCTGCGGCTCGGCGTCCGCCGCGACGAGCGCTCCGCGCGCGGCGCCCTCCGCCAGCTACCTGTTCTCGATCCCGAGCGGCTCGGGGTCGCTGACCGGACGCGACGACCACCACCTGACGCTGCGCCTGCGCGGCGCGCGCGACTCCCTGACGCGCTTCACCGACCGGCCGCTGCGCGAGGCGACCGTCGTCGCCGACGTCGACTTCGCCCGCCACTTCGCGGGCTACTTCGCCGAGGACGACCCCAACGCGGTCCTGACCTACACCCCGCGCGGCTCCCAGGTCCCGGTCTCGGTCGTGCTGACCGTCGGCGCGCCCCGCTGGAACGCCAGACGCGACACCTGGACCTTCTCCGCGACCCGGATCCGCAAGACCTCGGACGACCTCGCCGGCAGCGTCCGCATCAGACCGGCCGCGATCCCCGACCCCCGCAGCTTCGCCCACGGCACGCTGCTGATCGACGGCAGCAGCGCGACGGCGATCGACGTCAGCGACCCGATCGAGCTGACCGGCGGCGGCGTCGCCGCCGCGCTCGGCGGCTTCCTGCACGGCCTGTTCACAAACGACATCACGCGGACCCCCGGGGAGACGTTCGCGATCGGGCTGTCGGCCTCCTACACCTTCCAGGTGGACCCGGGCGGCACCGCGCTCCTGCCGGTCACCCTGCTTCCCCGCACCTCCTTCGACCCGGCGACGGATGCGCGCGCCGCGCCGGGCGGGGTCCTCTGCGCCTTCGAGGCGGCGATCGCCGCCTGGCAGGACGCCCAGGCCCCCGGCGGGCGCGGTCCGTACGTCTTCAGCCTGCTCGTGTACGGCGGCTCCGGCAAGGCGCCGATCTCCACCGCGACGCTCGACTACACCGTCCCCTCGGGCGGCCTCACGAGTCCCGGCTGCGCCTCCCCGGGCGGCGGCTGAGCCGCCGCCCGGGGATCAACCAGCTAACGCAGGACGCGCAGCACGACGCTGCGCGTGACGAGTCTGCCGCCGACCTTCAGCTTCACCTTGACCGTCTGCGTCCCCAGCCGGGCGGCGCGGCCGATCTTGAGCTTCAGCGCCAGCGTGCGCGTCTGGCCGACCTGCAGCGCGCCGACCTTGAACGCCGTCGCGCCGCTCGCGTGCAGCGCCTTCGGCACCGTCGCGATCGCTCTCGACTGACCGACGGCCGTGCCGGTCGCGTTGCGGACCGTGAACGTGAGGGTGGCGGCGTGCCCTCGGCGCACCGACACTCTCGCGCTCTTGGCCGCGAACACGAACGCGCCCGTCTTGCCCTGCGGACCCTGCGGACCGCTCGGGCCAGCCGGACCGGCCGGGCCGGGCGAGCCGACCGCGCCGGTGTCGCCCTTCGCGCCGGGGGCGCCGGTCGCGCCGTCCTGGCCGGCCGGACCCTGCGAGCCCGCCGGACCCTGCGAACCGGTCGAACCGGTCGCGCCCGTCGCACCCGTCGCGCCGGCCGGACCCTGCGGCCCGCCCGCCTGCGTCGTGCTGGTGCCGCTCAGCGGCACGTCGATCTCGCCGCCGTCGGTGTTCGACTGGAGCACAAGCTGCGCGCTCGAGGTCGCGTTCTCACGGTCGGGCGCGTAGCGGACGAGCACCTGGCAGCTGTCGCCAAGGCCGATCGCCGCTCTCGTGCACGACTGCGACGGCATGATGAACTCGCCCGCCGAGTCGGCGTCGTCGGCGTTGACCGCGACGTCGGAGATCACGAGCTTCTGCGCGCCCGTGTTCGTGATCGTCACCGTCTGCGTCGCGCCGATCGTGTTGGCGGCCTGTCTCGGGAACGTCGGCGCGGCGGCCTGCGCCTGCGCGCCGACGACGCCCGTCAGCGTGAAGAGGTCGGTCAGCGACTTCTTCGTGTTGGCGTTCGGGTCCTGCTTGTTCTTCGTGCCGTCGTAGAACTTGGCGTAGCCGTCGTCCTGGATCAGCCGGATGGTGCTGTTCGAGAGCAGCGGATCGGGGACGTCGACGATGCCCTCCCAGTCCGGCGACTCGTCGCCGCCGCCGACCGTCTCGGTGCTGGTCCACAGCGTCGTCGTCAGTCTGGTCGGCTGGTCGTCCGGCTCGCCGTCCCACGAGAACAGCGCCTGCTGGTTGTCCGCGTCGAACGTGTGCCCGACGATCAGGTACTGGTCGTCGGCGTTCTTGCGCAGCTCGCTGAACGTCATGCCGCCGAGATCGAGCGAGAACGGGGTGCCGAACGTCGCCTGGTCGGTCCCGCCGTCCATCAGCCGGTCGAAGTTCGTGATCGGCACGATCAGCGCTCTGCCGTCGGTGGTGCGCGGCGCGCGCATCGCGATGTACATCGTCGAGCCTGAGCCGGGCGCGAACTCCGCTGCCTCGATGTTGAAGCTGCCCGTCCCGTCGGGATGGGACGGCGGCGCCGCGGCCGCGTCGAAGTTGAAGCGGTTGCCGTTCGCTCTGTCCCACGCGATCATCTCGGTGCGCAGTCTCGAGAACCCGCTCACGTACGTCAGCTGCGTGTCCGGGCCGGAGCCGGTGATTCTCGCCGCGAGGATCGACTGGCGCGACAGCTCCTCGGCGCCGTCCTTGGTGTTGCCGTGCGAGCCGAAGAAGTAGGCCATGTCGCCGTACCGCGCGGACGCCTCGAAGTCGAGCTCGCCGCTCACGATCGAGCCGGCCGTGACGCCGTCGTCCCCGATCGGGAAGGTCCGCACCGGACCACCCGAGGTGGTCGTGTCGTAGAGGCCGATGAAGTTCTGCTCGTCGTCGGCGATCAGCGCGTAGCCGTCGCCGACGTCGATCCCCGTCGAGGCGTCGGAGAAGCCGAACATCGAGCGCGTCGTCGGCGTCGAGGCCTTCGAGGCCTTCGAGGCCTTCGAGGCCTTCGAGGACGAGTACTGGAAGGAGACGGACGCGGTCTTACCGCCCTCGCCGGTGACGGTCACGGTGACGACGTCGTCACCGATGCCGGTCGGCGCGAACGCGAGCGTGCGCGTCGCGCCCGTGCCGCTGATCGTGATGCCGGAGTCCGGCAGGATCCCCTGGGTGGACGAGGTCGCCGTGACCGTCAGCTCGGAGGGCGAGACCGGGTCGCCGTTCTCGTCGAGCTGGGAGACGTCGACGGACGCGCCCGGGTTCGTCGGATCGCCGTCCATGCCGCCGAGCGACGTCGTCGTGGTCGTGATCGTCGGGAGGGCCGCGCCCGCCGGGTTGGCGGTCGTGGCGATCGCGATCACGTTCGGGAACTGGTTCGCCGGCAGGGTCGCCGGCGTCGCGATCGTGTTGGTCGTGAGGTCGACCGACGCGATTTCGCGGAGGTTGTTGTAGTTGATCCAGGCGGTTCTGCTGTTCGCCGTGATCGCGATCGACGACGGGTTCAGGCCGGCGCCGAGCGCCAGCGGCGTGCCCGCCGTGTCGGTCGCGACATCGACGCCGATCAGCGTCCCCGCGGAGCCGCTGCCGGAGGTCACGGCCCACAGCGTTCTGCCGTTCGGCGCCACCGTGATGGACTTGACGTTGTCGTAGGGCGAGGCGGTCAGCGTGACCGGCGTGCCGACCGTGTTCGTCGCCGTCGTGATCGGGGTGACCACGTCTCCGGAGCCGGAGTAGACGGTCGCGCCGTCGGGCGTGATCGCGAGGTCGGTCGGCGCGCTGACCGAGATCCGCGCGCCGGCGGTGCCCGCTCTGAGGTCGACCGGCACGATGCCGCCGCTGACGCCGACGTAGGCGGTCGACCCGTCGGGCGTGATCACGAGGCCCTTGTTGGCCGCCGCGTTGGGGAGCGTGATCGCCGTCCCCGCCGTGCCGGTCGTGGCCGAGATCGGGATCAGCTGCGTGCCGGACGCGACCCACGCGGTCGAGCCGTCGGGGGTGACGGCGATCGAGGTCGCGGTGCCGGCGATCGGGAGCGGCGTGGTCGCCGTGTTGGTCGCGACGTCGACCTCGGTGACAGAGTTGCCGGTGACGGGGTTGCTGCTCGCGACCCAGACCTTCGCGTTGTCGGGCGAGACGACCTCGTCGACCGGGCCCTCGCCGATCGTGATCGGGTTGCCGAGCGTCCCGGTCGAGAGGTCCATCGGGTAGAGATTCGTGCTGCCGCTGCCGGCGCCGATGTAGGCGGTCGACGCCGACGCCGACGCGGCGACGACCAGCGACAATGCGAGCGCGCCGCTGAGCGTGCCGGCGACGCGGCGTCTGGGAAGGGAATGTCGGCGCGGCGACGAAGGTTCGTCGGCGC
>JAATFK010000448.1 GCA_015655225.1 Solirubrobacterales bacterium
ACCGGGGCAGAAGTCGCAGCGCCGGGAAGAGGCCGAATCTCACTGGCAAGAAAAGCACCCAGGATAATGACGACCAGGGCGAAGACCGCGAGGAGAATCGCACAACGATGCAACCAGGGATTTTTCATCGTACGTCACAGGTGGAGGAACTGGAACAAGTGCGCGTGGATTCCCAACGGCGGTTCGACGTATCCGATTCCGCGCCCCATACAGGCGATGCTGATCCACAGAACCAAAGAAAGACCCGCCGCCAGTTTTGCACGGCCGGGAACGCGTCCCGCGCGATCGAGAAGTCGTCGAACAGCGAGCCGAGCGGCAGCGGCCCGTTCTTGTCGAACGCCAGCGCGAACACGTGGAACACGCCGGCCGACGGCGCCCCGATGCTGAGGGCGACCGGCGTCTTGCCGGGATCGACCGGCACCGAGGCGGAGAACAGGTACGGCTTCGCCGTGTCCGTCCCGGTCGCGCTCGTGCGGTGGTCGAACGGCCCGATCCGGTGGTCGCCCGCCGTCCCCTGTCCGCCCGTCCCGTTGGTCCAGTCACCGAGCGTGATCGTGCTCTGCGACGTGCTCCCGTCGGAGTAGCTGATCGTCGCCGTCGAGGACGACGGGCCGCTGGCGGCCGAGCCCAGCACGCCGATGCGGCTCGCGCCGTCGGCGTTGTCCAGCTCGATCCGCTGGCCGTCGGCTCTGTAGTTGTCCGGCGTGCCCTCGGGCACGTTCGGCCAGCTGTAGGTGAAGCCGCCGATCGAGACCGAGGCCCCCGGCGTGATCCCTCTCAACGCCAGCGCCTGAATCGAGTAGCTGTGCCCGGTCGAGTCGTACGCGCCCTCCGACGGGCTCGTGTCGCTCGCCAGGCCGACGTTGTCGAGCAGCGACGCGAACGGCTCCGGCTGGTCGATCGTGATCCGCTCTCTGACCGCCGGCAGCGACTGCCCGTCGGTCGTCTCGAGCCCGAGGTCGACCGTCTCCGTGTCGCCGACCGCCGCCCCGTTCGTCGCGGTGAACGTCAGCGGCGTCGACACGCGCCCTCCGGCAGGCACGCTGATCGTGCTGCCGGCGCCGCTCGTGAGCGTCACGTCGCTGCCCGGCGTCGCGTTGAATCTGACCGTCACCGCCGCGCCGGTCGTGTTCTGCAGGTTGAGCGTCGTCTTCGCTCTGCCGCCCGGGTCGAGCGACAGGCTCTGCGCGCTGACCGCAGCGATCGCGGGCTGCATCCCCTGCCCGAACGACGGCGGCGCGTCGGTCGCGCCGGTGCCCCACGTGGTCGGGGCGCTCGTGAGGCCGAAGTCGACCGTGTGGTCTCTGCCGTCGGTCACGAACGACTCCGGCAGGAACGTCTTCGTGCTGCTGGTGCCGTCGTACGTCAGCGACGAGACGTACGTGTTCGTCGGTGACGCGTCGGGCGCGTTGATCGTGAGCGTCTGCCCGTTCGAGCGTCTGATCGTCACGTTCGTGAACTCGGGGCTCGCCAGCTCCATCTCGGACCGTCCCGGCGTCGCCGGGAACATGCCCATCGCGGAGAAGACGTACCACGACGACATCGCGCCGAGGTCGTCGTTGCCGGGGATCCCGCCCGTCCCGTTCGTCCACAGCTGGCTGTCGATCGCGCGGATCAGCTGCTGCGTCTTGGCCGGGTCGCCGCTCCAGTCGAACAGCCACGGCGCCCACATCGACGGCTCGTTCGTGAGGTCCGGGTGCAGCGCGCCGCCGCCGACGAACGACAGCGACCCGTCACCGTTGGTGAAGTACGAGTCGAGCCGTCTGGTCGCCTCGGCCTCGCCGCCCATCGCGTCGAACAGGCCGGCGACGTTGAACGGGATGTTCCACACGTACTGCGCCCCGTCGGCCTCCGCGAAGCCGGCCTGCGAGGTCTTGTCGAAGGCCGGCCAGGTGCCGTCCGCCGAGCGGTTCTGCATGTAGCCGGAGTCGGCGCCGTCGGCCGGCGTCGCGTTGACGTTGAAGATGTTCTCCCAGTCCTGCGCCCGCGTCATGAACTGGTCGTGGGTGGCCGTTTGGCCGAGCCGCCCGGCGAGGTCCGCGATCGCGAAGTCCGCGGTCGAGTCCTCCAGCGTCTCCCCGGCGCCGCCCCATGCGTTCGAGGGATCCGGCACGTAGCCGAGTCTCAGGAACTGGTCGAGCGAGGGACGCTCGCCCTTGGCGGTGTTCGGGTTGCCGATGTGGCTGAGGTCGGCGGCCGTCGGCACCGTCGCCGCTCTCACGAGCGACGCGAGCGCGTCGCTCGAATCCCAGTTGGTGCCGCCGAACGCCTCGACCGTGTCGACGAACGAGGTCGCCGGGTCGCCGGCCATGTCGCTGACCGCGCCCGAGAGGTGCGTCCAGCGGTCCCATGCGCCGTCCGTGTTCTGCGTCGACTGGTTGTAGAGCGACTGGGCCATGTCGCTCGCCACGTCGGGATCGAGCAGCGAGACGAGCTGCACCTGCGAGCGGTAGATGTCCCAGCCGGAGAAGGTCGCGTACTGCGCGTGCTGCCCGGGAACGACCGAGTGGATGCTCTGGTCGAGCCCGCGGTAGCGGCCGTCCACGTCGCTGAACAGGTTCATGTGCAGCAGCGAGTGGTAGAGGGCGGTGTAGAAGACGGCGCGCTGGTCGTCGCTGCCGCCGTCGACCGAGACCTGGCTCAGCTTCTGGTTCCAGGCGTCGTGCGCCTGCGTTCTGACGTCGTCGAACGTCGTCCCCGACGGCTGCTCGG
>JAATFK010000082.1 GCA_015655225.1 Solirubrobacterales bacterium
AGTACCCCCGCCTCGTCCGTGGCGAGGAGTCCGAGCAGGTGACCCCCGAGCCCGGCGACTGGCGCCGCTTCTACGAACTCCTCCGCGACGCCCTCACCACCGGCACGCCGCTCCCGGTCGACCCCGAGGAAGCCCTCACGACCCTCCGCGTCCTCGACGCCGCCCGCCGCAGCGCCCGCGACGGCGCCGTCGTCCCCCTCGACTAGCTCTCAAGGACGCGGTCGACGAGGGCGTCGACGAATCCGCGCGTGACGGGGGCCCCGGTGAGGGCGCGGTAGACGATCGGGCCGATCAGGGAGTCGAGCGTCGCGTCGAGGTTGACGCCCGCGGGTAGTTCGCCCGCGGCGACACCGCGTTTGAGCAGCGCTCGCTCGCGGGCGCGGCGCGGGTCGAGGTAGCGCTCGTGGAAGAGGGTCGCCGTCTCGGCCTCGTGCTGGGCCTCGCCGAGCAGTGCCAGCAAAACCTTGCCGGCGTCCTCTTTGGTGAGGAAGCGGGCGAGCGCGCGCAGGTAGGAGCGGACCGCATCGACCACCGGGCCCTCGTCGGGGATCTTCAGCCGCTTGTCCGCATCCTCGACCAAGGTGTCGAGGAGGATGTCGACCTTCGACGGCCACCAGCGGTAGATCGTCTGCTTGGCGACGCCGGCGCGAGCGGCGATGCCCTCGACCGTGACGCCGCCGAAGCCACGCTCGACCAGCAGGTCGTCGGCCGCGTGGAGGACCGCGAGGCGCGCGTCCTCGTTTCGCCGTTGCGGAGCCCGCCCCTTCGGGGCGCGACTCGCCGTGGTCTTCTCCGTCGCCATGGCGGCTGATCCTAGCGCAACGGTCCGTCTCGTTTCCTTTCTTGCCGAGACGCACCGTTGCGTCTACTTTGAGTGCCATGAACTTCAACTCACCCAACTCCAGACGGAACGCCTTCCGCGGCCTCGTCGTCGCCTTCGGCGTCAGCGCGATCGGCTTCGGCACGATGGCGCCCTTCCTCGTCCTCTGGGGCCATCGCGACGCGGGCCTCTCCGGCGCCGTCGCCGGCCTCCTCTTCATCGCCCAGGCCGCCGGCGAGGTCAGCGGCGGGCTCGGCGGCGGCCTGCTCGCCGATCGCTTCGGTGCCCGCCAGGTCCTGCTCGGCTCGACCGTCGGCATGGCTCTCGCCTACGGCTCGCCGCGCACCCGGGCGAGCAGCGCCGTCGCCGCGGCGGCGTCGGCGAGCGCCTCCGGGCGTCGCTGATCGGCGGCGTTGACGTAGGCCGAGACCGCCAGCGCGAGGGCGATCGAGGGGCGCGCGATCAGCCCGGCGCGGTCGACCCCGGCACGCTCCTGCGAGGCGAGGATCCGCGCCGTCGGCCAGTCGTCGTCGGCGGCGGCGAGCAGGGCGAGCTGGGAGAGCGCGAGGATCTGGACCAGCGGCACGTTCCAGACGGCAGCCCGGCGCGCCGCGTCCGACAGCGCCTGATGGGCGCCCTCGCGATCGCCCGCGAGGTGCGCGGCGAGCCCCGCCGTCAGGTCCGCCAACCCGCCCCAGCGGCTCTCTTCGGGGAGCGCCATCCGCGCCAGCTCGGCCGCCGTCGCCATCGCCGCCGTGCCGCCGCGGGCGAGCGTCGCGTCGATCAGCGCCAGCCCCGCCGGCCCGTCGGCGGCTAGGCTCGCCGGCGCGTCGAGGTGGGCACAGGCGATCCCCGCCCAGTACTCGGCTTCGTCGCCGTCGCCGTCGGCGAGGTGGCCGTGCGCGAGGGTCAGGCTGAGGTGCGGATCGCGGGCGGCGCGCTCGAGGCCGATCCGCTCGATCCAGCGCTGCACGGTTGCGTGGCGCCCGGTCGTCTTGAAGCTCGGCACCGCTTCCCAGATCAGCCGGCCGGCGCGCTCGAAATCCCCGGCGGCGATCGCGAAGTCGACGGCGCGTTCGGGGTCCCCGTCGGCCTCCGCCCAACGCGAGGCGCGCAGGTGGAGCGCCGCGACCTCGCCCCCGTGGCGCCGCCCCAGCTCGCTCCGCAGCATGTCGGCGAGCAGCGAGTGGAG
>JAATFK010000413.1 GCA_015655225.1 Solirubrobacterales bacterium
GACGATCGTCCCGCTGGTCGAGGACTTCGCCGCGCTGGAGACGCTCGACATCCGCCAGACGACGAGCTCGCTCGGTTCCGGCGGGATGAGATCGAAGGTCGTCGCGGCCGAGATGGCGACCGGTGCCGGGATCCCGACGGTGGTTGCGAATGGTCGCACCGCCGGCACGATCCTCGCGGCGGCAGCCGGGGAGGCGGTCGGGACGCGCTTCCCGGCGCGCGCCGGGCGCTCGTCGAGCTTCAAGCTGTGGCTCAAGTACGCGAAGCCGACGCGCGGCTGGGTGACCGTCGACGCGGGCGCCGCGCGGGCGCTGCGCGACGGCGGCACGAGCCTCCTGCCGGTTGGCGTGACCGAGGTCAGCGGCAGCTTCGACGCCGGCGACGCGGTCGACGTGGTGCATGACGGCGCGACCGTCGGCAAGGGGATCTCGAATTACGCGGCCGGCGAGCTGCGGCGGGTCGCCGGGCTGAAGTCGGCGCAGGTGCGGGAACGGCTCCCACGCGCGAGCGACGAGGCGATCCACCGGGACTACTTCGTCCTCAACTGAGGGCGGCGCGGCGGCGCGATCGACGGGTTTGACAGGCAACCCGCCCATCTGGGGGGCATGAGGCCGCCTTCACGATTCCGTGACAGCGGACTCTCATCGAAATCTTACGTTGGCGCGATGCAACTCTCCTCCCGACCCCCCGCACGGCTGCTGGCCTGCGGCGCGCTCGCCGCCGCCGGCCTCGCCGCGCTGGCCCCCGCGGGCGCGTCTGCCCGCACGCCGGCCGACCGCGCGACCTACGTCAACTCCGGCGGCTACGCGGCCGACCTGAAGGCCGCGATCGATCCCGCAAAGCAGTGGATCGTGCGCCGCGCCGCCGCGACCGCGAGACAGACCGACGCGTGCACGGCCGCCGGCTTCCCGGTCGGGTTGAACGACCCCGGTCCCAACCCGAACGCCGACTACAGCGTGCTGCCGCCCGAGCCGGCGGCGCCCGCTGCGTCCGCCGCCTCGGCGACCGCGAGCGCGACGAAGGCGACGGTCCGGACCCGGACGCGCGCCGCGAGGACGGCGAAGACCCGCGTCGCGAAGCTGACGAAGCGCGAGCGCGCCGCCGCGAAGGCGCTGAAGGCGGCCCGCGCGCGGAACAGCCGGCAGGCGAAGGCGCTGCGGCAGGCGAAGGCGGAGCTGAAGGCGGTCCGCAGATCGCTCGACGCCGCGAAGGGGCAGCTGAACGCCGCGCTGAAGGCGCTGGCGGCAGCGAAGGCCGCGCTCGCGGCGGCGGGCACGAACACCTCGCCGCCGGTCACGACGCCGCCGAGCACTCCGGCCCCGCCGGAGATCTACGACGACGGCCCGCCGCCGGCGGCGCCGACGATCACGCGCGAGGACTGCGCGCGGGTGCCGAAGCTGGCGCTCGGGCTCGACCTCGACGAGACGGCGTTCTCGAACTACCTCGTCGGGACCCCGCAGGCGGACTACGACGACATCTTCTCGATCCGCAACCAGGCGCTCGGCACGAGCGTCGCGCTGGCGCCCGTGCTCGACCTCTACAAGCTCGCGCGGCAGTACGACGTCTCGGTGTTCATCATCACCGCGCGCTATGACCCGATCCTGGCCGACCCGAGCAACAGAGCGCTCTACGACGCGGGCGCGCTGTGCGCGGCGCCGTACGACGCGATCGGGCTGTGCGGCGTCGACCTGACGACGTACGACTACCGCCAGGTCACCCTCGACAACATCCACGCCGCCGGCTACACCGACATCGCCGGGCTCTACATGCGCCCCGCGAACGGCACCGACAAGGGCGAGGTGAAGGCCGCCCAGTGCGCCGAGATCGAGCAGCGTCGCGGCTACGACATGATCGCGATGGTCGGCGACAACGGCAGCGACATCGCCGACGGCTGGGAGGACAAGGGCTTCCAGATCCCGACGCTCGACTGACGCCGAGCTCGAGGAGCGTCAACTTCTGGTCGTCAGACGACAAGAGGTTGACGCTCCTCTGTCGTTGGCCGGGTGGCGCTCGCTCTCGCGATGCGTCATCCTCTTGGGCGTGACGCGAATTACGCACGCCGACCGACTTACGGGCGCCCTGGGCGTTCTCGTCGGCGTACGCGTAGCCGGCTGACCTTCAGCCGCCGCCCGTCTCATCCGCGCCCGCGCGCGGAGTCGCACCCGCAACAGACGTCGCCCGTTCTCTCGGGCGACCCAACCCGAAGGAAGCTGCCATGCGCCTCGTACTCATTCCCGTCCTCGCGATCGCCGCCGTCCGTCCCGCCGACGCTGAAGGGAGCCGGCCATGCGCGGCGCCGACGCCCTGATCGCGGCGCTGGAGCGCGAGGGCGTCGAGGTCGTCTTCGGGATCCCCGGCGGCGCGAACCTGCCGCTCTACGACGCGCTCGTCGACGGCTCGATCCGCCACGTCCTGATGCGCCACGAGGCCGGCGCGGGCCACGCGGCCGAGGGCTACGCCCGGGCGACGGGCCGCGTCGGCGTCGCGTTCGCGACGTCCGGCCCGGGCGCGACGAACCTCGTGACGCCGATCGCGAACGCGCAGATGGACTCCACCGCGACGGTGTTCGTCACCGGCCAGGTCCGGACCGACCTGCGCGGCACCGACGCGTTCCAGGAGGCGGACGTCCTCGCCATCACCGCGCCGATCGTGAAGCACTCGTTCGGCGTCGAGTCCGCGGACGACATCGCCGAGACGATCCACGAGGCGTTCCACATCGCCCGGACCGGGCGGCCCGGGCCCGTGCTCGTCGACCTGCCGTCCGACCTGGCGAAGGCCGGCGCGCGCGAGCGCACGGCCGACCTGCTGGACGCGCTGCGCGGGTACCGGCCGCGCGTGCAGCCGAACGGGCGCCAGGTGCGGCGGGCCGCGGAGGCGATCTGCGTCGCCCGGCGACCCGTGCTGTACGTCGGCGGCGGCGCGGTGCAGGCCGGCGCCGCAGCCGAGGTCGCCGCGCTCGCCGCCGCC
>JAATFK010000069.1 GCA_015655225.1 Solirubrobacterales bacterium
CCAGCACGACCGCCGCGGCGGCGCTGACGAGCCCGATCAGCGCGGCGCCGAGCAGCAGCACGGCGACCGGGTGCTGGCTCGTGCCGTGGCCGCTGAGCGCCGGCAGCAGCAGCAGGTAGCCGGCCGGCAGCGCGAACGCCGCCAGCGCGAGCGGGCGCGGGCCGCGGGGGAGCGCGAGCCCGGTCGCGCCCAGCTCGGCCGGCTGGAGCGCCGGCACGCGCACGCGACGGCGCGTGAAGACGATCGCGGCAAGCACCGCGACCAGCAGCCAGGCGATCACCGCGAGCCCCCAGAGCGTGCCGAAGCGGGTCCCGAGCGTCTCGCGCACGATCTTCGAGGTGAGCGCGTCGAAGCCGGAGATCCCGGCCGCCTCCGCGCCCTCCAGCACGACCGCCGCGGCGGCGCTGACGAGCCCGATCAGCGCGGCGCCGAGCAGCAGCCAGCGCAGCCGCGCGACGAACGCCTGCGAGGCGGTCGCCCACTCGGGGGCGCCCCCGGCGACGGCGGCGAGCGCGCCGGTCCACACCAGCAGCAGGAACACGAGTCCGCCGAGCCCGACCGCGATCGCGAGGAACTGCAGCCCGCGCGCGGCCCCGAACGCGGTCTCGGTGACGGCGCCGCTGCCGGCGCCGCCGGCGAGCTGCGCGACCGTCGCCCCGGCGGCGCTGGCGTGGCCGATCGAGAAGGTGAAGCCGCTGGAGACGATGTGGCCGTCCTCGGAGACGACGCGGTAGGTCGCGGTGTAGGTGCCCTGCGCGAGGCCCGGCTTCAGGTGGACGCCCATCTCGTCGCCACGGCCGGCGGGGTGGAACGCGTCACCGGCGTCGACGCGCGCGCCCTTCGCGTTGAAGACGCGGACGGCGCCGAAGGTCCCCTCGACGGTCTCGTCGAAGCGGAAGACGACCTGCGACGGCTCGGTCTTGAGGACGGCGCCGCGCAGCGGGACGGTTCCCTCCAGCTGGGCGTGCGCGAAGGCGGCGCCCGGAAGCGCGCAGGCGAACGCGATCGCCGCGAGGGCGACGAGCAGGCCGCGCTTGCACGGGCTCACCAGGCTTCCTTCGCCGACGCCGGCACGGCGGCGGCAGCGGGAACGTCACCCGCCCCGGCCGCGGTCGGCTCGACGGGCGCGCCTCCCTCCGGTCCGCCGGCGCCACCCGCGCCGCCGCCGGCACGCCGGCGTCGCACGAGCACGACGACCACGATCGCCAGCAGCACGAGTGCGCCGAGCGCGATCACGGCGGCGATCGGGAAGCTCGACGGGCTGCCGACCCAGAACAGCGTCCCAGTCAGCGACGCTCTCTGCGTCCCGTCTCTGAGCGGCACGCTGAAGTCGAAGATTCTCGTTCTCTGCTTCGTGTTCGTGACTCTCGGCGGCAGGCTCGTCGACATCCAGTGGATGCGGTGGTCGTGCCACTCGAAGCGGCCGGTGCGGTCCTGCGTGCGCCAGATCGGCGGGGCCGACGCGTTCGCGCTCGACGGCACCGGCGTCGTGCCGTAGCGGTCCTCGTTCAGGTAGAGCGCGGGCGAGCGCTCGTTCACCTGGACGGTGCCGTCGGGCAGCAGGCGCGCGTACGGCTCGCCCTGGTAGCCGAGCACCTCGATCGTGTGCCCGGTTCTGTTCGTCATCTGAAGCTCGCCGTCGTAGTCGAGCACCTGCACCTGCAGGCCCGGCACGTTCGGCGTGAGACCGTGGAGGATCGAGCGGTAGTTCGGGTTCCCCGCGTGAGCCCCCGCGGGGGCGGCGACCATCGCCAGCAGCATCGCTGCCAGCGCGGCCACGCGTCCGAGACGGGACATGGAACGGCTCCTTCGCAATCGTCGTCATGGATGCCGAGCGCACGCCCGCACGGCATCGAACCGATCGCGGAGGGCGCTAGGCGAAGCTGCTGCTGGGTGACGCGAGGCGGGGCGGCGCGCGACCGGCGGCGGCGCGCGAGAGCGGGGCGGAGCGGACCAGCGCGGGCGCTGGCGGGACGAGCACGAGCGCCGCGACGGCGTCGCGCATCGACGGCAGCCGGCGCCGCGACGGGCGCAGCGCCGCCACGACCGCCGCGCCGCCGCTGAGGGCGAGCGCGAGCACGCCGCCGATCCCCGCGGCGATCGGGACCGCCCAGAGGCCGCCGTGGCCGAAGATGCCGGCGAGGCCGCCGGGATGGCCGGAGGCGAAGAGGCCCTCGAGGAACTCCTGGCCGGCGTAGACGGCGACGAGCGTGACCGTCGCCAGCAGCCAGAGGCGCAGGAAGGGATGGCGCGAGCGCGCGGCGGCGGGACCGGACGCGCCCGCCGCGCCGGGGGCGCTCGCCCAGCGGCGCGCGAGCACGCCGAGCGAGACGCCGAGCGCCAGCGTGGCGAGCAGCACGATCCACGGCGTCATCGAGAAGAGGTAGGCGTGACCTTGCGCCGCGAGCACCTGGCCGGTGTGGTGGCCGTAGGTCAGCTCGTAGCGCAGCTGGTGGACCGCGAGCGCGGCGCCCGGCATCAGCGCGGCGCCGCGCAGGGCGGGCGGGACGGTCTGCGCGACCAGCCGCAGGCCGCGGGCGCCGGGTGCGCCGGAGGCGCGCCGGCGCCGCCGCTGGCGCGACGACGGTCGTTCGTGGGCGTGGCCCAACATGGCGATCTCGCAGCTTACCCGGGTCCCGCCGAGGACGGGAGGCGACCACGGACGACCGGCGCGTCGCACCCGCGCCCGGTGCGACAGTGTGGACGCAGATCGGCCACGGGCCGCCGCTGCGCGACCCGGGACTGGTGGCGGCGGTCGCGGAGCGGGGCTAGAGTCGAATGGTGACCGCCTTCGACTACGTGATCGTCGGCGCCGGCAGCGCCGGCTGCGTCCTCGCGAACCGTCTCAGCGAGGACCCCGCGACGCGCGTGCTGCTGCTGGAGGCGGGCGGGCGGGACCGCCACCCGAACATCAAGATCCCGGCCGCGTTCGCGAGACAGTTCCACACGAAGCTCGACTGGGAGTTCGGGACCGAGCCGGAGCCGCACGTCGACGGGCGCTCGCTCTACATCCCGCGGGGCAAGGGGCTCGGCGGCTCCAGCTCGATGAACGCGATGCTCTACGTCCGCGGTCGCCCGCTCGACTACGACCTGTGGGAACGGCAGGGCGCGACCGGCTGGGGCTGGGAGACCGTCCTCCCCTACTTCCTGCGCGCCGAGGACAACGCCCGTGGCGCCTCCGAGTTCCACGCCGTCGGCGGACCGCTGCGGGTTGAGGAGCAGCGCTCGCCGCGACCGTTCAGCGCACGCCTGCTGGCCGCCAGCGAGGCCGCCGGGATCCCCCGCGCGGTCGACTACAACGGCCCCGAGCAGGACGGCGTCGCGCTGTTCCAGGTGACGCAGCGCGACGGGCGCCGCTGGAGCACCGCCGACGCCTACCTGCACCCGGCGCTGGAGCGACCGAACCTCGAGCTGCGCACGGGCGTCCAGGTGCTCGGCGTCGAGCTGGACGGCACGCGCGCGACCGGCGTGCGCGTCGCCCGCCGACGCGGAAGCGGCAGCGAGCTGCTGCGCGGCGGCGAGGTGATCCTCAGCGCCGGCGCGATCCAGTCGCCCCAGCTGCTGCTGCTCTCGGGGATCGGCGCGCCCGAGGAGCTGCGCGCCGCTGGCGTCGAGCCGCGCCACGCACTGCCGGGCGTCGGGCACAACCTCCAGGACCACCCGTTCGTCTCGCTGATGTGGGAGGTGTCGGACCCCGGCACGATGTACGGCGCCGACCGCCCGAGGCCGCTGGCGGAGTGGCTGCTGCGGCACAGCGGTCCGCTCACCTCGCCGGTCGCGGAGGTCAACGCGTTCGTGCGCACCCGCGCCGGGCTGCCGGCGGCCGACGTCCAGTTCCACATGGGCGCCGCCTACTACGAGGACCACGGCGCGGAGACGTTCGACGGCCACTGCTTCGTGATCGCGCCGGTGCTCGTCTCCCCGCGGGCGCGCGGCCAGGTGTGGCTGCGCTCGGCCGACCCGACCGCGAAGCCGCGGATCCGCACGAACTCGCTGGGGGAGCCGGACGACGTCGCGTCGCTGCTCGCCGGCATGCGCCTCGCGCGCGAGATCGCGGCGCAGTCGCCGCTGCGCGAGGTGATCCTGCGCGAGCTGAAGCCGGGCGCGGCGGTCGCCGATCCCGAGCGGCTGGAGGAGGACCTGCGCGGCCGGCTGCAGCTGATCTACCACCCGGTCGGCACGTGCCGGATGAGCGACGACGGCGACGACGCGGTGGTGGACAGCCAGCTGCGCGTGCACGGAATCGAGGGGCTGCGGGTCGTCGACGCGTCGGTCATGCCGGTGATCCCGGGCGGCAACACGAACGCGCCGACGATCATGGTCGCCGAGCGCGCCGCCGACCTGATCCGTGGCCGGCGGCCGCCCCGCGCCACCGCGACCCACACGGCGACCCACGCGGTCGCGCCAAGCTCCACATGAACGTGATCCACTTTCTGGTAGGCGCCGATGGACTGGAATGCCCCCGATCGCTCCGGTCGATCGAGGGAACGGCGTTCGGCAGGGGTGCTGACGCACACGGCGGCCACCGTTCGAAAGAGCGGTGGCCGTCGTCTTCCTGGCAAGCTGCGCGTCCATGAGCACCGACCCGCTCCTCGGCGAGCCGTTCACGACGCGCACGCTGCCGCTCAGGCCCGACGGCGAGGGCGAGGTGGTGGCGACGCTCGTCAGCCGCCTGCCGGAGCAGCCGACCGATCGCGCGGTGCTCTACCTGCACGGCTTCGTCGACTACTTCTTCCAGCGCGAGCTGGCCGACTTCTACGTCGCGCGCGGCTATGCGTTCCACGCGCTCGACTGGCGCAAGTCGGGCCGCTCGCTGCGCCCGCACCAGACGCCCTGGTACGTCGAGGACGTCGGCGAGTACTTCGAGGAGATCGACGCCGCCGTCGCGCTGCTGCGCGCCGACGGGGCGCGGCAGCTGCTCGTCAACGGCCACTCGACCGGCGGCCTCGTGGCGGCGTTTGTGGGCGCAGGAGCGACGCGGCAGCGGGAGCGAGCCCGACGGACTGTTCCTCAACTCGCCGTTCCTCGACCTCGCCGCGCCGGCGCTCGTGCGCGAGGCGAGCGGGACGATCGCGGGGCTGATCGCCGCGCGGCGGCCGCACGCGGTCGTGCCCGGCGGCAATCTGTCGGACCTCTATCCGCGCAGCATCCACCGCGACCACCACGGCGAGTGGGAGTTCGACCTGACGCTCAAGCCGGTCGGCTCGGTCGTCGTGCGCGCCGGCTGGCTGCGGGCGATCCGGCGCGCGCAGCGCCGCGTCCACCGGGGCCTCGACCTGCGCGTGCCGATTCTCGTCATGTGCTCGACGACGAGCAGCTCCCCGAGCGCGTGGGACGAGCTGCTGCTGCGCAGCGACGCGGTGCTCGACGCCGACCAGATCGCGCGCTGGGCGACGAAGCTCGGCTCCCACGTGACCGTCGTCCGGATCGAGGACGGGATGCACGACCTCGTCCTCTCGCGCGCGCCGGTGCGCGCCGAGGTCTACCGCGAGCTGGACCGCTGGCTCACGGCCTACCTCTAGCTTGCGCCGGCTCTGGCCGGCTGGCAAAGTGAACAGGCATTCACTTTGCCGGCGGACGACCGGAGGCCTCCCGATGAAGATCCACGCGCTCACCACCGGCACGGTGCGCATCAGACAGTCCCAGCGGCGCGGCGTCGGGCACGGCCTGCGCCGCCGCGCGCGGATCTTCGCGCCCGGCCCGCTGACGGGCGAGCTGCCGATCCACGCCTGGGCGATCGAGCACGAGGACGGCATCGTGCTGGTCGACACGGGCGAGGTCGCGACCGCGCGCGACCAGCCGTTCGCTCGCTTCTCCGTGCGCCGCGAGGACGAGCTGGACCGCGCCCTGCGCGGCGTCGGGCTCGATCCCGGCGACGTCGTGACGGTGGTGCTCACCCACGTGCACGTCGACCACGTCGACGGCCTCGCGCACGTCGCCGGCGGCCGCACGCGCGTGCTCGCCTCGGCCGCCGAGCTGCGCTGGGTCGCGAGCGCCGAGGCGCGCCTCGCGCGCGCCGTCCTGCGCCAGGGGCTGCCGGCCGGCTTCGCTCCCACGCCCCTCCAGCTCGCCGGCCCGCGCCTCGGCGCCTTCGCGACGAGCGAGGCGATCACGCACGGCGGGCGGATCGTCGCGGTCCCGGCACCCGGGCACACGCCCGGCCACCTCGCGGTCGTCGTCGTGCGCGACGGCGACCACGTGCTGCTGGCCGGCGACAGCGTCTACGACCAGGACGCGCTGCTGGCCCGCGAGGTCGACGGCATCAGCCCGCGCGAGGACGTCGCGCTCGCGACGATCGACACGATCCGCGCGCACGTGCGCCTCCAGCCGACCGTCGTCCTGCCGACCCACGACCCCGGCTCGGCCGCGCGGCTGGCGGCGAGCGAGCCGCTGCCCGCCTGAGGCGATGGGCCGCCCCAGCCGCGAGGCGCTGATCCTCGACGCGGCGCTCGCCTGCTTCGCCGAGCTGGGCTACGACGCCACCCGCGTGCGGCACATCGCCGCCCGCGCGGGCGTCAGCGACGCGGCGCTCTACCGCCACCACGCCTCCAAGGAGGCGGTCGCGACGGCGCTCTTCGCGACCCCCATGCGACGCTACTCCGAGGCGCTGGAGCGCGCGACCGCCGACGCGGACGACCCGGTCGCCGACCGCCTGCGGGCGATCGCGTTCGTCTCCCTGGAGCTGCGCTGGGAGGAGCCCGACGCCTACGACTTCGTGCTCGGCCATCAGTCCCACTTCCTCGACGCGCTGCCGGCCGACTTCCCCTATCCGCTCCACCGCATCGAGCGGCTGCTGGAGGAGGGACAGCGCGACGGCAGCGTCCGCGACGGCAACGTGCGGGCGCTCGCGGCGCTCGTGCTCGGCTGCGTCAACTACCCGGCGATCGTCGCGCGCCACAGCCGGCCGGGGCAGATCGAGCTGGCGGAGCCGGCGACGATGCGGCTGGTCGCCGACGGCGCGTGGGCGGCGGTCGCCCGGCGGCCCGCGCCTCAGCCGTAGGCGCGCCAGCTCGCGAGCGCGGCCAGCTCGCGCTCAGGCGGGAGGCCGACCGGGTTCGTGCTCTCGGTCGGCGGCGGCAGCTCGTCGAACTCCCGCATCCACGCCCAGGTGTCGTTCACCGTCTCCTCGAAGGGACGACAGCGCAGCCCGGCCGCGTAGGCCTTCTCGACGCCGATCGCGTGCATCCCGGTGAAGGGGTGGTCGGGCGGGATCCAGAGCGGCAGCTCGGACCACGGCTCCAGCGCCTGATGGGCGACAAAGCCCGGCGGCACCTGTTCCCAATGGGCCAGATGCCGGGTCACTCGCTCGCGCCAGTTGTCCGGCATGCCTTCTTGCAAGAGCTCGTAAATGAACTGCTCGGTCGCCGTCGTGAAGCGGCGCAGCTCGCCTTCAATTCGTCGGCTGCATGCCAGGTGAAACTCCCAGAATAGCGCCTGGATTTGACTTGCAAAGTCCATGAGAGGCACGCCCTGCTTGTCGTCTCAGATTGAGGACGCGTATCAATAAAAAAAGGCCCGTCGCATGCGA
>JAATFK010000064.1 GCA_015655225.1 Solirubrobacterales bacterium
CGAGCGCGTCCGCGAGCCCGCCGACCGCCCGCTCGGCGGCCGCGCGGTCGAGCGCGACGCCGCCGGCCAGCGGCGCCTCCGCGTCGAGGTAGCCGAGCAGCAGGTTCGCGTCCGTGACGGTCGGCTCCTCGCCGCCGCGGCCGTAGCAGGCGGGTCCCGGCACGGCCCCGGCCGAGCGCGGCCCGACGCGCAGCGCCCCGCCCGCGTCCCGCCAGGCGATCGAGCCGCCGCCGGCGCCGACGGTGTGCACGTCGAGCATCGGCAGCGCGATCGGCCGCCCCGCGATCGTTCCGCCGCCGCTCTCGGCGACCGCGCCGTCGGCGACGACGCAGACGTCGCACGAGGTCCCGCCCATGTCGAGGCAGAGCGCGCGCTCGACCCCGGCGGCGCGCGTCGCGGCCGCCGCTCCGGCGGCGCCGCCGGCGGGTCCCGAGAGGACCGTCCAGGAGGCGTGCCCGGCCGCCGCGGCGAGGTCGATCAGCCCGCCGTTGGACTGCATGATCGCCGGCTCCGGCAGCCCCGCCTCCCGCGCCCGCTCGGCGAGCCGGCGCAGGTAGCGGGCGAGCAGGGGGGAGAGGGCCGCGTCGATCTCGGTCGTCGCCGCGCGCTCGTACTCGCGGAAGGTCCCGACGACCTCGTGCGAGAGCGAGACGTGGACGCCCGGCAGCTCGGCCGCCAGCGCCTCGCCGAGCGCGCGCTCGTGGGCGGGGTGGCGGTAGGCGTGCAGGAGGACGACCGCGACCGCCTCGGGCCGCTCGCGGGCGACCGCGGCCGCGACGCCGGCTGCGCCCTCGGCGCTCAGCGGGCGCAGCGGACCGTCCGGCGTCATCCGCTCCGGCGCGCGGAAGCGCCGCTCGACGGGGACGAGCGGCGGGGGGTGCGCGACGGAGAGGCGGTAGAGGTCGGCGCGCGCCTGGCGCCCGAGCGCGACGACGTCGGTGAAGCCCTCAGTCGCGACGAGCGCGGTGCGCGCCGCGTCGCCCTCCAGCAGCGCGTTCGTCGCGACGGTCATGCCGTGCGCGAACGTCGTCACCTCCGTCGCCTGGCGGCCGGCGCGCGCGAGCACGGCGGCGACGGCGTCCATCACGCCGAGCGACTGGTCCTCCGGCGTCGTCGGCGCCTTCGCCGTGACGAGGTCGCCGTCGACGACGAGGACGGCGTCCGTGAACGTCCCGCCGACGTCGACTCCGAGCAGCACGCCGTGAAGCGTACGTGCAGCGGCGCGCTCCGCGTCGGCGCGCCGCCCTCCGACGACAGACGGGCTAGGCGGCGGCCAGCTCGCGCTCGGCCGTCTCGGGCTGCTGCTCGGCCAGCGCCTGCTGCGCGGCGAGCCGCTCGGCCAGCTCCTCGGTCTCGGCGAGGTGCTGGTGCGACGGGCAGTAGCCGTTGTGCGGCAGCGGCATCCGCTGGCACGCGGTGCCCTTGCGCGTCGTCGCGCGGCACTGCAGCGGGTTGCCGGCAAGGTCGTAGCCGGTCATCGGCTGACGCGAGAGGAACTCGTCCGCGCAGGCGATGTAGCGCTCGATCACGTGGTATATCCGCGCCTGCGCCGACATCGGGAAGTACGGGCGGATGTCGGTGAACAGCGTCCGCGCCGGTCGCGCGAAGTAGTGGCGATCAGTCGCGAGGCGCTCGATCGCTGACTCGCACGCCTTCAGCACGCGCTCGTGGTTGTCCATACACCCCGTGTTGGGGTGGTCCTCGACGATCTCGTCCGCAAGTTCCCGGTAGATCGCTCGACTGAACCGATACATGAAACGGCGTCTCCTTCTCCTGAATCCCCGTTGTGCCTGCTCCCATGAGGCGACCGCAGTATCACCTTGCGGTATGAAGCCCAGGGCTCGCTTTTGTTAACTGCGGGTTAACTCGAAACGTTTGCGTTCTCTGGAGCGGCACCGTAGCACCGTGGACGCGAACGCGGTCGTTCGTCTGCCGAGGGGGCAGGCGATCCCGCCGATTTCCCAGTCTGCCGGGCTTTGGGAGCTGAATTCAGCGCCAGAGGGCGAGCGCGGGCGGCGCATCGCCTGAGCCGACGACCGTGTGGTGGTCGTCGAGCACGGGGTCGAGCATGGGGAAGTCGCGCCGCTGATGGGCGCCCCGGCTCTCCTCGCGAGCGAGCGCGCTCGCGGCCAGCAGCCGCACGAGCGGGTACGGATCGTCGAGCAATGTGCGCAGCCCCTCGGCGTCGCGCTCGATCCCGGCGTCGCGCCACAGCGCGACCCGGCTGGCCTCCGTCAGGCGCGGCGGTCTGCTCGA
>JAATFK010000141.1 GCA_015655225.1 Solirubrobacterales bacterium
CGCGACGACGACGATCGTGAGGAACGAGCCGGTGTCGACCGTCACCATCGGGAGACCGCCGCCGCCCGTGGTCGTGGATAGCCCGCGAGCGGGCTGGAGGCGGCGACGGTGGCCGAGCCGCCCGTCCCGAGCGCCTCCTCCTCGACCTCGTCGGGCTCCTCGACGCGGCCCGGCGGCATGAATCTGACGGCGGCGACGAACGCGGCCGCCATCACGCCGGCCATCACGTAGAGCACGATCCGGGTCGAGTGCGCGAAGTCGAGCTGCACCTGGTCGAACAAGTGCTTCGCGGCCGCGCCCGTCTGCCCGGCGAAGCTGTTGCCGACGCCGCCGCCCGAGCCGCTGACGGCGTGGGCGATCGAGTCGGCCTGCGCCTTCGGGACGCCGGCGACGCCGAGCGTCTTCTCGATCCGCGAGCTGTTCTGCGTCAGCAGGATCGTGCCGAGGACCGCGAGGCCGATGCTGGCGCCGAAGTTGCGGACCGTCTGCGTGATGCCGGTCACCTCGCCGTAGGCGTCGCGCGGCGCGCGGTTGAGCGCGTCGGTGCTGACCGGCCCGAGCACGAGCCCGACGCCGGCTCCGGCGATCGCGATGTAGTACCACTGGTTGTTGAACGAGAGGTCGGTCACCTGCTGGCCCCACAGGTAGAAGCCGACGGCGGCGACCGCGCAGCCGAGCACGACCGTCGGCCGCGCGCCTCTCGCGTCGAGGATCCGGCCGCCCCACTGCGCGGCGATCGTGAAGCCGCCGAAGAACACGAGCAGGAAGAGCCCGGCGTTGGTGGCGCTCTCGCCGAGCGCGACCTGCGCGTAGAGGCTCATGAAGAAGAACAGCGGGACGAAGCAGACCGACAGCAGGAACAGCACGATGTTGTCGACGGCGAACGCGCGGCTCCGGAAGATCTTCAGCTCCACGAGCGGGTTCGGGATCCGCAGCTCCCAGGCGACGAACGCCAGCAGCAGCACCACGCCGACGACGATCGAGCCGATCGTCTTGACGTCGCTCCAGCCCCACACGCTCGCCTGCTGCAGGCCGAGCACGAGCAGGCCCATCCCGGCCGAGACGAGCACCGCGCCGCGCCCGTCGATCCGGCTCGGGCGCGCGTCCTTCGGCAGCTCCGGGATCGCGTCTCTCGCGAGCACCGTGAGGACGATCGCGATCGCCGCGATCGGGACGTTGATCCAGAAGATCGAGCGCCAGGTCCACTCCGTCAGGTAGCCGCCCGCGATCGGCCCGACCGCCGTCAGCCCGCCGGAGGCTGAGAAGAAGATCGCCAGCGCCTTGCCGCGCTCGCGCACCGGGTAGGCGGCGACGACGATCGCCAGCGCGGACGGGAACAGCAGCGCCGCGGCCGCGCCCTGGACGATGCGGAAGAAGATGATCCAGGCCTCGCCGATCCCGCTCGTCGGCGTCGCGCCGCAGAGGGCGGAGGAGAGCGCGAACAGCGCCACGCCGGTGATCACCATGCGCCGGTGGCCGAAGACGTCGCTCAGCTTGCCGCCGAACGCGAACAGCGCCGAGAGCGCGAGCAGGTAGCCGTTGACGATCCACTGTGAGCCGGTCGAGGTGAGCGACAGGTCCTTCTGGAGGTTCGGGACGGCGAGGGCGACGATCGTCTGGTCGATGAACATCATCGCGACGGCGAAGATCATCGCGACGAGAACGAGGTTCTTGCTGGATTGGCGCATGGACGGCCTATCGGTCGGGGAAGAACAGCTTTCCAGCGCTGCGTCAGAAGAATGACATGGTGGGAGGACGCCGGGCAAGGTCGGCGTCCGCCGGCCGACCACCCGGGGAGATGAGCCTGATCGACGCCCTCGACCGGATCGCAGCGATCCAGTCGGAGATCGCCCCGCTGCTCGGCGGCACCCCCGCGACCGCCTCCAGCGCGGCGACCGCTTCGACGGCCACGACGCCGACCGCGACCGCCGCCTCGACGGCGACCAGCCCCAGCTTCGCGACCCTGCTGTCGCAGGCGCAGGGCGTTCCCTCGAACACCGCCGCGCTGCCAACTGCCGCCACGCTGCCGACGGCCGCCGCGACGACGACCCTCCCGGTCGCCACCCAGCTGGGCGCGGCGACCGGCGGCGCCGGCATCGTCGGGGCCGGGGCCACCCTGCCGGGTGCGTCGCTGCTGACGAGCGGCCAGCAGCAGTTCGGCGCCGAGCTGGCGGCGCAGACCGGGCTCGACCCGGGCGTCGTCTCCGCCTGGATGCTGGCGGAGGAGTCGAGCGGCGCGGCCGGCTCGCGCCAGAGCGCGAACAACCACGACTGGCTCAACATCGGCTACACCGACAGCGGCACCTACGGGGCGCAGGCGTCGGTCTGGAGCAATCCGGTCACGGCCGCCGACGCGACCGCCGGCTGGCTCAAGGGCCAGGACACGATCCCCGGCTACGGCACCGCCGCGCCCGGCGTGCAGGCGATCCTCTCGACCGCCGGCCAGCCGCCCGCGACGCAGATCGCGGCGCTGCAGAATTCCGGCTGGGCGTCGAGCGGCTACCCCGACGTGCCGCAGCTCTACCAGCAGGTCACGGGCAGCGCCGCGGCCGCCGTCGCCCCGGTCGCGGCTCCCGTCACGGCAGCCCCCCTCGCCGCGACCGCGCCCGTCGCGACCGCCACCGCCGCCGCCTGACCCGAGCGGGCTACGCTCAGTCGGTGTCCGCCGTCGCCCCTGACTTCGCCGCCCTCACGCTCGATCGCCTGCGCGCGCTGACCGGCGATCCCGCCGCCGACTTCCGCGACGGACAGCTGGAGGCGATCCACGACGTCGTCGTCGACCGCGCGCGGGTCCTCTGCGTCCAGCGGACCGGCTGGGGCAAGTCGGCCGTCTACTTCGTCGCGACCGCGCTGCTGCGCGCGCAGGGCGCCGGGCCGACGCTGATCGTCTCGCCGCTGCTGGCGCTGATGCGCAATCAGATCGCCGGCGCCGAGCGCCTCGGCCTCCGCGCCCACACGATCAACTCGACCAACCGCGACGAGTGGGACGGGATCCGCGACCTGCTCGCGCGCGACGAGATCGACCTGCTGCTGATCTCGCCCGAGCGGCTCAACAACCCGCGCTTCCGCGACGAGCTGCTGCCGCTGTTCGCCGCCTCCGTCGGCCTGCTCGTGATCGACGAGGCGCACTGCATCTCCGACTGGGGCCACGACTTCCGGCCCGACTACCGGCGCGTGAAGGACATGCTGACGGCGCTGCCCGAGCAGGTCGCCGTGCTCGGCACGACCGCGACCGCGAACGACCGCGTCGTGCGCGACGTGCTCGACCAGCTCGGCGCGGGCGCCGGCGCGGCCGACGAGCTGCGCTCCTACCGCGGCCCGCTCGGGCGCAGCTCGCTGCGACTCGAGGCGCTGGAGCTGCCGCAGCCGGCGCAGCGGCTCGCCTGGCTGGTCGAGACGCTGCCTCGACTCCCCGGCAGCGGGATCGTGTACACGCTCACGAAGCGCGACGCCGAGCAGGTCGCCTCCTTCCTCACCGCCCACGGCATCAGCGCGCTCGCCTACAGCGGCGAGCAGGAGACGGAGGAGCGGATCGCCGCCGAGGGCCGGCTGCTGCGCAACGAGGTGAAGGCGCTCGTCGCGACCTCGGCGCTGGGGATGGGCTACGACAAGGCCGACCTCGAGTTCGTCGTCCACTACCAGGCGCCCGGCTCAGTCGTCGCCTACTACCAGCAGGTCGGGCGCGCCGGGCGCGGCGTCGACCACGCCGAGGTGGTGCTGCTGCGCGGCAGCGAGGACCGGCGCATCCAGGACTTCTTCATCGAGCAGGCGTTCCCCTCCGCCGAGCGCGTGCACGCGGTGCTGGCGGAGCTGTCCTCCGACGCGGCCGGCCGCACGAGCCGCGAGCTGATGGCGGCCGTCAACCTCGGCGCGGGGCGGATCGAGGCGATGCTGAAGATCCTCGACGTGGAGGGCGCGGTCGGCCGCGAGGGCACGCGCTGGGTCGCGGTCCCGGGCAGCGACTGGCACTACGACGCGGCCCGCTACGAGGGCATCACGGCGCTGCGGCGCGAGGAGCAGGCGGCGATGGCGGCCTATGGGACCGACGGCCGCTGCCTGATGCGCGTGCTCCAGGAGGAGCTGGACGACCCGGACCCGCAGGACTGCGGAAGGTGCTCCGTGTGCGCCGGCCCGCGCTATGCGGCCGCGCCCGCGCAGGAGCTGGTCGAGCTGGCGCAGCGGCACCTGCGCTCGAAGCCGATCGCGCTGGAGCCGCGCAGAATGGCGCCCGACCCGGGCGGGACGATGCGCAGAATCCCGCCCGACGCGCTGATCTCCGGCGGCTGGGCGCTCGCGCGGCTCGGTGACGGCGGCTGGTGGCCGGCGATCGAGCGAGGCCTGCGACGCGGCCGCCTCGACGACGAGATCGCGGTCGCGCTCGCCGACGTGCTGCGCGGCGCGGGCGTCCGACCGGCGTGGATCGCGACCGTCCCCTCGACCACCGTCGGCCCGGTGCTCGACGCGCTCGCCGACGGGATCGCCGGCGAGCTGGGCGTCGCGCGGGTCGACCTGCTGGCGCGGCGCGAGGAGCGTCCGCCGCAGCGCGAGATGGCGAACGCGGCGCAGCAGGCCGCGAACGTCCGCGGCGCGTTCACGGTCACGAGCCGGACGCCGGCCGGCGTCGGCGTGCTGCTCGACGACCGCCGCCTCTCCGGCTTCACGCTCGCGATGGTCGGCGGCCAGCTGCGCAGATCCGGCGCCGAGGCGGTCGTCCCGCTGGCGCTCGCGACCCTCAACTAGCGCGGCGCGCGCGCCCAGGCCGGCAGCCAGACGTCGTCGTCGCGGAGGCGGGGGGGGATCGACACGAGGTAGTCGCGGAACGCGGCGAGCGCGGGGTGCGGGTTGTCCTCGCGCCAGATCAGCGACATCGGATAGACCGGGCTCGGGTCCCGCAGCGGGATCCGCCGCAGGTCGTAGCTGGCCGGCCACAGGTAGCGCGAGCTGACGCCGACGAGGGTCGTCAGCTCCGCCGAGTCGGCGATCTCGGCGAGCAGCGCCTCGTTGCCGAAGACGGGCCCGACCACGTCGATCGCAAGCGCGAACGCGGCGGCCAGCTCGTCGTAGTAGTCGGCCACCTCGCCGCGGGCGTCGAGGC
>JAATFK010000674.1 GCA_015655225.1 Solirubrobacterales bacterium
AGCGAGGTCGCCGAGTCGGTCACCACGTCGCTCGCGGCGCCGGTCCTGCTGCGCTCGCGGGGGCAGTGACTACGGTGGCGGCGGCCCGCAGCCGGACGCGGGTGGCGGCGGCGGCAGGGGCGGGTCGGCGACGGGCGCGGCGTTGACGTCGGTGACGCGGAGCTGCGGGTTGATGCCCACAGGGTAGAAGCAGCTGCTGATCCGCGGGGTCGGAGGCTGGTTCTGCACCCAGGCGAGCGTCGTCCCCCGCAGGTCGAACGCGTACAGCGTGCGCGTGAACACGGGGAAGCCGACCAGCTGGCGGGCGGGGGCGGCGCCGGGTGCGATCGAGCCCACGAGCAGCGAGACGTCGAGCTGGTCGGCGGAGGCGACCGTGTAGGCGAAGCGCCCGCCGGAGAGCGCGACGTCGCCGACGGCGCTCGCGACCGGCTGGCGGGGACGCCGCGCGCGGGGCGTCACCACCAGCGGCTGGTCGGGGTCGGCGAGCACGGACGGGGGGACGAGCGGGGCAGCGTCGATTAGCGTGCCGTCGTCGCCGAGCGTGAGGCGGCCGGGCGGGACGGTCGTCTCGTAGCGCACCTTCCCGGTCACGACGTCGAGCACCACGACCCCCATCGCGGTCGACGAGCGGCGGACGCCGAGCGCCACGAGGCGGCCGTTGCCCGCGACCCGCAGCGAGGTCGCCGAGTCGGTCACCACGTCGCTCGCGGCGGGCGCGAACCAGGCCAGCACCGACCAGGCGCCGCCGCTCAGTCTGCGGACGAACAGCGGCCGCGCGCCGGCGGGCGTCTTGCCGACGCAGGCCGGGATCGCCGGCACCACGAGCTGGCCGGACGCGACGGCGAACGGCACCGGCGGGCCGTTCGGCGCGGTCGCCGACGCGCTCGGGTTGGCGATCCAGCCGTCGCAGCCCTTCGCGCCGGCGTGGCCGCCGGGCGGCACGGCCGCCAGCGCGCCCGGCACTCTTCCCCCGATGAGCCCACCTGCGGAGCCGCCCTCGGCGGCGATCCAGTCGCCGGAGGCGGCCAGCACCCCGCTGGGGAAGTACCCGCCGTAGATCGTCGGGTTCGAGGTGAGCGGACGCACCACGCCGTTGCGATGGAGCGTCAGCTGCCCGTTCTGGTAGACGACGATGCCCGACGGACCGGCGTGCAGCGCGATGTTCGTCGGGAGCATCGGGGGGACCGCTGCGGCGGTCGCGGGGAGAACCAGGGCGAGTGCGAGCGCCGCCGTCGCCAGCGCCGCACTGGCGCGTCGCCCCCGCCGTCGTCGTGCCGCGAAACGCCCTCGTTCCCGGTGCATGAAGCTCAGAGTACCTGGCACGCGGACGCTCGCGCCACCCGTTCACACGGTCGTCACGCGACGGTGTCAGGTCGTCTTGATCAGCCCGCCGTCGATCACGTACTCGGAGCCGGTGACGTTCGCGGTGCGGTCGGAGGCGAGCAGCACGAGCAGCGTCGCGACCTCCTCGGGCGTCGTGAAGCGGCCAGTCGGGAAGCCGCCCATCCCGGCGACGATCGACGCGCGCGCCTCGTCGACGCTGACGCCGCTCGCCTGCGCGACGGTCGCGGCGACGCCGTCCTTCCCCAGCCAGAGGTCGGTCGCGACCGGCCCCGGCGAGACCGAGTTGATGCGGATCCCTCTCGGCCCGAACTCCTGCGCGATCGACTTCGAGAAGTTGACGAGCGCGGCCTTCGCGGCGCCGTAGTCGATCACGCCCGCGTCGGGCTCGTAGAAGGCGTTGACCGAGGCGGTGTTGACGATCGCGCCGCCGCCCTGCTCCAGCATCGGCGCGAGCGCGGCGCGGGTCGCGCGCACCGCGGCGTAGAAGTTGATGTTCATCGAGGCGGCGAACTCCTCGTCGCTCGTGCCGAGGAACCCGCCGACGCGCACCCGCGCGAGGCCGACGTTGTTGATCAGGACGTCGAGCCGGCCGTGCGCGTCGAGCGCCCGCCGCACGACGGCGGCCGGCGCCTCCGGCAGGCTCAGGTCGGCGGCGACGGGCGTGACGCCGTCGATCCCCTCGAGCGCCTCGGTGGTGCGGGAGGCGGCGACGACGAGCGCGCCCTCCTCCACGAGCGCCCGCGTGACCGCCATGCCGATCCCCTTGCCCGCGCCGGTGACGACGGCGACTCTGCCCGACAGTCCAAGGTCCATGCGATCCGCCTCCGGTCGTGGTCGAAGGCGAACCCTAACCCGCGGTCACAAGGTGGAGCGACCGCGCCAGCCGGTGAAGAAGACGATCAGGGCGAGGATCGCGATCACGAACAGGATCGGATGGATGATCACGCCACACGCGATCGCGACGATCAGCAGCACGATTCCAAGAATGAGCCACAACATGAGGCGGTCCCTTCGGTAGGTGGTTCGTTGGCGAGGACGGTACGAGTGCCCGCGCGAGGCCACCCGGAATCGCGTCCTCATGCATACGTCCGCGCGGGGACGTGGTAGAACCGCTCGATGGGAGCGGGATCACACGCGACGATCTCGATCGTCGACGCAGACCCCGACCTCGCCGACCTGCTCGATCCCTCGCAGCTGGAGCGCGCCCGCCACGAGGCCCGCGCCCGGCTGCTGCGGCTGTTCCCGGGCGAGTGGGACGCGGCCGGGGCGATCCAGCCGGAGCGCCACCACCGCGGCTTCCTGATCGCCGACGGGCTGCTGAGCCGCGACGTCGAGGTGATCGGGCGCCAGTGCGTCGAGCTGCTCGGCCCCGGCGACGTGATGCGGCCGTGGTCGTGGGACGGCGAGGGCTCGCACGTGCACGCCGAGATCGGCTGGACGGTGCTGGAGCCGACGCGGATGGCGACGCTCGACCAGCAGCTGGTGCAGCGGATCGCGCCGTGGCCGCAGCTCGGGCTGGAGCTGTTCAACCGCGGCACCCGCCGCGCCCACGCGCTCGCCGTCGCGCTCGCGATCTCCCACCACCCCCGGGTCGACGACCGCCTGATGCTGACGCTCTGGCACCTCGCCGAGCGCTGGGGCCGCGTGCACCCCGACGGCGTCGTCGTCCCGCTTCCCCTGCCGCACCAACGGCTCGCCGACCTCGTCGGCGCGCACCGCCCGTCGGTCACGAGCGCCCTCGGCGAGTTGACCCGGGCCGGCGCGCTGAGCCGCCGCGAGACGGGCGAATGGGTGCTGCACGGCGCCCCGCCGAAGGAGCTGCGCAACCACCGGCTGGCGGCGATGGTGGACGGCTAGGTAGGATTCTGAGAGGAGATGAGATTTCTCTCATTTCTTCACCGAGCGTCAACAAGGCGGCCTGATCTCGGCGCAACCATCAGTCACTCCCCAGCCGTAAAGGAGTCCTGATCATGGCCTTTGCCATTCGCCGTCGCGCGGCACTCGTCGCGAGCGCCGCAACGACGCTGGCCCTCGCCGGCGGCGTCGCCGCCTACGCCGTCGGACCTGACGAGACCGAGGACCGGTCCGCGTCGGTCGCCTCGCAGCTCGACCCCTCGAAGCCGAGGAACGTGATCCTGTTCATCGGGGACGGGATGGACGACTCGATGATCACCGCCGCCCG
>JAATFK010000460.1 GCA_015655225.1 Solirubrobacterales bacterium
ACGTGCGGCGCGGGCGAGAGCACCTGCGGGATCACGTCGCCGGCGCGCAGCACGATCACGTCGTCGCCGGGGCGGACGTCCTTGCGCGCCAGGTCCTCCTCGTTGTGCAGCGTGGCGAGTCTCACCGTCACGCCGCCGACGTGCACCGGCTCCAGGACCGCGAACGGGTGCAGCGTGCCGAACTTGCCGACGTTCCACATCACGTCGTTCAGGCGCGTGACGGCGGTCGTCGGCGGGAACTTCCAGGCGATCGCCCAGCGGGGGTCGCGCCCGACGACGCCGAGCCGCCGCTGCAGCTCGAAGTCGTCCACCTTCACGACCGCGCCGTCGATCTCGAACGCGAGCGAGCCGCGCCGCGCCTGCCAGTCCTCGCAGCGGGCGACGACCTCCTCGGCCGTCTCCAGCTTCACGATGTCCGGATTGACGCGGAAGCCGTGCGCTCTGAGCCATTCGAGGCTCTCCCAGTGACTGCCGAGCGTCAGGCCGTCGGTCACGCCGATCGCGTAGGACCACATCGACAGCGGCCGGCCTGCGGCGAGTCTCGGGTCGAGCTGGCGGATCGTGCCGGCGGCCGAGTTGCGCGGGTTCATGAAGGTCGAGAGCCCCTCCTCCGCGCGCCGCAGGTTGAGCGCCTCGAAGTCGGCCAGCGACATGTAGATCTCGCCGCGCACCTCGACGCGTCTCGGCGCGTCCTCGATCCGCAGCGGGATCGAGCCGATCGTGCGCAGGTTGTGGGTGACGTCCTCGCCGATCTCGCCGTTGCCGCGCGTCGCTCCGCGCACGAGCACGCCGTCCTCGTAGAGGAGCGAGATCGCGAGCCCGTCGACCTTCGGCTCGACCACGTACGTGAACCGCGGATCCTCGATTCCCTCGCGCGCGAGGTGCGTGCGCATGCGGTCGATCCAGGCGGTCAGCTCCTCCTCGCTGCGCGCGTTCGCGAGCGACAGCATCGGCTGGAGGTGTCTGACCTTCTCCAGGTTCGAGACCGGCGTGCCGCCGACGCGCTGGGTCGGCGAGTCGGGCGTCAGCAGCTCGGGATGCTCCGCCTCGATCGCGCGCAGCTCGTCGAGCAGAGCGTCGTAGACGTCGTCGCCGACGGTCGGGTCGTCGAGCACGTAGTAGCGGTAGCCGTGCTCGGTCAGCTGCTCGCGCAGCTCGGCCGCGCGCGCCGCCGGGTCCCCTCTTCTGGCGGCTCTCGGGCTCACTCGGCGTCGCGGGCGGCCGGGGCGATCAGGCGGGCGAGGTCGTAGACCTCCAGCGCCGCCATCCCCTCGCGGTCGGTCAGGTCGAAGTGGATCGGGGTGACGGCGACGAAGCCCCGGGCGACCGCGGCGATGTCGGTCCCCTCCTCGTCCACCAGCTCGTTCGCGTCGCCGTAGATGCGGAACAGCCGCCGCCCCTCGTGCTCCTGGTCCTCCAGCTCGAGCGCGTCGCGGTAGACGCGCTTGCCGAGCCGCGTGACCGCGACGCCCGCCGGCGCGCGGCCGGGCACGTTGACGTTGAGGAGCGTGCCGGCGGCGAGCGGGACTGCGTCCAGCTCGGCGACGATCTGCGCCGCGAACGCCGCGCCGGTCTCGAAGTCGAAGCTCTCGCCGAGGCGGAAGTCCAGCTCCCCCGTGGTCGACTGCTGGGAGACGGCGATCCCCGGCATCCCCAGCAGCAGCGCCTCGAACGCCGCCGCGACCGTGCCGGAGTAGGTGATGTCGTCGCCGAGGTTGAGGCCGTGGTTGATGCCGGAGACGACGACGTCGGGGAAGAAGCCGTCGACCAGCCCGAGCTGCGTCAGCCGGACGCAGTCGACCGGCGTCCCGTCGCACGCGTATCCGACGGTCCCGTCGTCGAACTCGACCGACTCGACCCACAGCGGCCGGCGGGTCGTGATCGAGCGCGCGGTCGCGGAGCGGTTGCCGTCGGGCGCGACGACCAGCAGCTCCACCCCGGGCACCTCGCAGAGCGCCCGCCGCATCGCGTCGATGCCCGCCGCGGCGATGCCGTCGTCGTTCGTCAGCAGCACTCTCATCGTCGGTTCCATGGTATTGCCCGCGCCGGCTCGCTCACCACGCGACGACCGAGCGGCCGTCGTAACCAACCCCGGCGAGGTAGAGCCCGTGGGGCGCGGCGGTCACTCCGGCGCGCTCGCGCGGCGCGCCCTCCAGCAGTCGCACGAAGTCCTCCAACGTCCGCCGCCCACCCGCGACCTCCAGCATCGTCCCCACCAGCACGCGGTTCATGTTGCGCAGGAAGGCATCCGCCTCGATCCAGAACGCCAGCAGATCGCCGTCCGCGACCCACCGCGCGCCGCGCACGTCGCGGCGGAAGCGGACGTGCTGGGTCTCGGTCGGCGTGAAGGCGGTGAAGTCGTGCGTGCCGGGGAGCGCCGCGGCGCAGGCGTCGAGCAGGTCGCGGTCGAGCCGCCGCGGCCACCAGAGGGCGCGGCCGCGCTCGTGGACGCTGCGCGGCCGGCGGGCCAGCACGCGGTAGCAGTAGGCGCGGCTGGTGGCGTCGTGGCGCGCGCTGAAGCCGGGCGCGGCGGTCGACGCGTCGAGGACGGCGACGTCGTCGGGCAGCAGGCCGTTGAGCGACCGCGGCGCGACCGGCGGCCCGGCGTAGGAGACCACCTGGGCCCATGCGTGGACCCCGGTGTCGGTCCGCCCCGCGACCGTCAACGGGACGGCGTCGCGCCGCAGAGCGGTCGCGAGCGCACGTTCGAGCTCGTCCTCGACGGTGCGCCGACCGGGCTGTCGAGCCCAGCCGGCGAAGTCGCGGCCGTCGTACTCGAGCGTGAGCTTGGCGACGTGCGCCGCGCTCGGAGCTGACCGCCCCGCCGGAAGAACGAGCCCCTGGGCGAGTTCTTCCAATGAAACGCGAGGCGCCAGCCGAGCGTTACACGAGTTCGATGAACACCATCTCGGTCGCGTCGTAACGACGCGGACCGAGCTTGAGGATG
>JAATFK010000572.1 GCA_015655225.1 Solirubrobacterales bacterium
CAGGAGCGCCGGATCGCGCCGCTCTCGCGGATCCAGACGGTCGACAGCGAGCGGGGGCCATTCGAGCAGCTGCTGGGGCTCGCGAACGTGACCGTGACGACCGCCTCGGCCGCCGGGCCGCTGCGGATCGTCGGCCTCGACCGGGCGACCGCCGACCGGCTGGTCGACGAGCTGACGGCGCGCACCGCCGTCTCCGAGGGCGACGCGACGTGAGCGCTGTCGACCCCATATCTAAGCCTCAGGTCGAGGGTTCGGGTTTGGTCTCTTGGCGCCGTCTGAGCGCCCGCATGCTGGTCGTTCACGTCGCGGAGGAGCTGGTGCGCGCGGTCCCGATCCTCTTCGGGCTGCTGATCGCCGGGCGCCACTCCGGCGGCGCCCTGTGGGGGCTCGCGGCGGCCGGGCTGCTGGTCCTCCACGGCATCCTGCGCTGGGTCACGACCACCTACCGGATCACGCCGGAGCAGGTCCAGGTGCGGCGCGGGACCGTGCGCCGGAACGTCCTGACTGTCCCGCGCGACCGCGTCCGGACGGTCGACGTGACCGCTCACGCGCTGCACCGCGTGCTCGGGCTCGCGCGGCTGACGATCGGCACCGGCCGCTCGGACCGCCGCGACCCCGGCCTCAGACTCGACGCCCTCCCCGCCCCCGACGCGGCGCGGCTGCGGGACGAGCTGCTGCACCGGCGAGGAGTGGCGGCGGGTGGCGCGGCGGTCGCGGTCGGCGCGGACCCGGTCACCGGCCCGGGCGACGAGCTGGCCCGCCTGCGCCCGCGCTGGATCGCGTACGGCCCGTTCACGCTCTCGGGGGTCGTGACGGTCGCGGTGCTCGCCGGCTTCGGCTCGCGCGTGATCTCGGAGGCGAACATCGACCCGCAGCGCTTCGGCGCGCTGCGCTCGCTCGCCGACGCGATCGGGTCCTCGCCGCTGCCGGTCGTGATCGTGCTCGCGCTCGTCGCGACGCTGGCGCTGGTGGCGCTCGCCTCGACCGTCGGCTACGCGCTCGCCTTCTGGCAGTTCCGCCTCACGCGCACCGACGGCGGCACGCTCCACGTCACGCGCGGGCTGATCACGACGCGCGCGACGACGATCGAGGAGCGGCGGCTGCGCGGCGTCGAGCTGAGCGAGCCGCTCGGGCTGCGCGCCGTCGGCGGCGCGCGCTGCATCGCGATCGCGACCGGGCTGCGGGTCGGCCGCGGCGCCGAGCGCGGCGGCTCGCTGCTGCTGCCGCCGGCACCGCGCGCCGAGGCCGAGCGGGTCGTCACGGCGGTGCTCGGGAGCGAGGAGCCGCTGCGCGTGGCGCTGATCTCCCACGGCCCGGTCGCGCGACGCCGGCGCTTCACCCGCGCGCTCGCCGGGGCGGCGCTGCCGATCGCGGTGCTCGCGCTGCTGTGGGCGGCGGCCGGCGTGTCGGGCTGGGCGCCGCGCGGGGCGCTGGCGCTGCTGCCGCTCGCCGCGCTGCTGGCGGCCGACCGCGCGCGCAGCCTCGGGCACGCGCTGACCGGCGGCCTGCTCGTCAGCCGCCGCGGCTCGCTCGTGCGACGCCGCGCGATGCTGGCAAGCGACGGGATCGTCGGCTGGACGCTGCGGCGCTCGCCGTTCCAGCGGCGCGGCGGGCTCGCGACGCTGGTGGCGACGACGGCCGCCGGGCGCCAGCGCTACGAGCTGCAGGACGTCGAGCTGACGGAAGCGCTCCGCGTCATCGAGGCAGCGACGCCGGCCCTGCTGACCCCGTTCCTCGTGCGCTAGCCTCGGCTCAGGAGCCGACGGCGGCGAGCGGCTCGAGGTCGCTCGCGGGGACCGGGCGGCCGAGCAGGAAGCCCTGCGCGAGCGGGCAGCCGTGGCGGCGCAGGAAGTCGAGCTGGGCGGTCTCCTCGACGCCCTCGACGACCGTCTCCATCCCGAGGGCGCTGCTGAGCGCGAGGATCGCGGCCACGATCGAGGTCGAGCCGGGGTCCTGCGGGACGCGCGCGATGAACGAGCGGTCGACCTTCAGCACCTTGACAGGCAGGTCGCGCAGCCGCGCGAGCGACGAGTGGCCGGCGCCGAAGTCGTCGATCGCGATCGTCAGCCCGGCCTCCGACAGCTCGGTCAGGAGCGACTTCTTGCGGGTCGCGTCGCTCATCACCGCGGTCTCCGTCAGCTCGGCGCAGAACTGGCCCGGATCGAGCCCATAGGAGGCGATCCGGTCGGCGATCGAGGCGACCAGGTCGGCGTGGCGCAGCTGACGCGGCGAGAGGTTGAAGCAGAGGCGCGGCTCGAAGCCCTCGCGCGCCCACGCGGCACCCTGCCGGCAGAGCGCCTCGATCACCCACGCGCCGATCCCCTCGATCAGGCCGGTCTCCTCGGCGACGGGGATGAAGCCGGCCGGGGACACGAGCCCGTGCTCAGGGTCCTGCCAGCGCACGAGCGCCTCGACCGCGTGGAGGTTGCCGTTGCGCGCCCCGTAGATCGGCTGGAAGTGAAGGCGCAGCTCGTCGTTGTCGATCGCGCGGCGCAGCCGCGTCGTCAGCGACAGCCGCTCGCGCGCCTCCATCGCGCCGCGCTCGTAGAAGACGACGGTCCCGCCGCCGGCCCGCTTCGCCTGGTGCATCGCGAGCGCCGCGCGCGTGAAGAGGCTCTCGGCGTTGTTCGCGTTGGCGGGGAAGAGCGCGACGCCGATCGAGGCGCCGATGTGGAACTCCGCGCCGGCGACGAGGAACGGGCGCTCGAGCGCGGCGGTGATGCGGTCGCCCGCGAGCTGCGCGACGACCTGCGCCTCCTCGGCGCCGCAGTCGAGCAGCAGCGTGAACTCGTCGCCGCTCTGGCGCGCGACGATGTCGCCGGCGCGCGTCAGCTCCGCGACGCGCTGGGCGGTCTCGCGCAGGACCGCGTCGCCGGCGGCGTGGCCGAGCGAGTCGTTGACGAGCTTGAAGTCGTCGAGGCCGAGCTGCACGAGCGCGACCGAGCCGCCGGTGCGCCGGGCGCGCGCGAGGTCGCGCTGCAGCTGCTCCTCCAGCAGCACGCGGTTGGGCAGGCCGGTGAGGCGGTCGTGATGGGCGA
>JAATFK010000298.1 GCA_015655225.1 Solirubrobacterales bacterium
GCCGGAGCGGCCGGGACTCGCCTGCTTCGACGCGCGCGGCCTGCGGAACCTGCACGGCGGGACGCTCGCGCGGGTGATGGAGGCGGCGCGCGTCGTGCTGCGCCGGCCGGCCCGCTTCGGCGCCGGCCCGTCGCGCTTCTGTGCGCTGGCGGCGGCCACTCGTGCCCGCGTGCGGCGGCCGATCGTCGTGACCGGCGACGCGGCGGCGGCGCAGGCCTATCTCGCGCCGCTGCCGGTCGCGCTGCTGCGCGGCCGGCGCGAGACGGCGGCGTTGCCGGACGCGCTCGGGCGGCTCGGGATCACGACGCTGGGGGACCTCGCGGCGCTCGACGCCGACGCGGTCGCCGACCGCTTCGGGCGGACCGGGCTGCTCGCGCGGGAGCTGGCGCTGGGGCGCGACGCGGCGCTCGCTCCGCGCCTGCCGGCGGAGCGGCTGGAGGAGGAGCTGGAGCTGCCGGAGGCGCTCTCAGGCGATCAGCTCGACCGTGCGCTCGGCCTGCTGATCGACCGGCTGCTGGCGCGCCGCGAGCGCGACGGGCGCTCGCTGCGGGCGGTCGTGATGGCGGCGGCGCTGGTCGAGGGCGGGACCTGGCGTGAGCAGGTCGCGTTCCGCGAGGCGCTCGCCGATCCCGCCCGGATGCGGCTCGCGCTCGCCCCACGGCTGGCGCAGCTGCCGGCACCGGCCGAGCGGCTGCGGCTCTCGGTCGCCCGCTTCGGGCCGGCGGCGAGCGACCAGCGCTCGCTGCTCGACGGCGACGTCGCGACGCGCCGCGCGCGCCTGCGCGAGGGCGTGCGCCAGGCGCGCGCCGCCGCCGGTCCCGACGCCGCCCTGCGCGTCCTCGCCGTCGATCCCGACTCGCGCGTGCCGGAGCGGCGCGCCGTGCTGACCCCGTTCGAATGAGTCGCGCCGTCGTCACCTCTGGCCGCACCCACCGGCTCGGCGCGCCGAGAGCGGCCCGTGTCCGCGCCGACGCGCGCGACGGGCACCCGCTCGTGGTCGACGGGCGCGAGGTCGACGCGATCCGCGAGTCGTGGCTGATCGAGGACCGCTGGTGGACCGACGGGCCGCTGCGGCGCCGCTACTGGGAGGTCGTCACGACCTGCGGACGCAACGTCGTCGTCTTCCACGACCTGCGCGAGGGCGGCTGGTTCGCGCAGCGCTAGGGGGTTCTTCTCGCTCTCGCGTCGTGCGCCACGACGTGCTCTCTCGGCGTGCCGCTCAGGACCATCACGCGCTGGCCCGGCTTCAGGGCCGACAGCGCAACCGCCTGTCTGTCGTCTCTCACGACGGCGCCGGCGGGGATCGTCAGCGTGACCGTTCTGTAGGTCGCTCTTCTCGTGCCCTCGGTGATCGTCAGCTGGTCGCCGGCGACCGACTTCACGACGCCGCGGTCGATCGTCAGCGTGCGGAAGGTGCCTCGTCTGCCCGGCACGACGAGCGTGCCGTGGACCGCGCGGGCGAGGGGGCCGGCTCTCCCGGCTCGTCTCGCTCTCGTCGCTCTGGCGGCTCTCGCCGCGGGCGCCTTCGAGGAGACCGCCGCTCCCGCGCTTCCCAGCAGCCCGGCTCCCGCGCCGACCGCCGCGCAGGCGCCCAGCACGGCGCCCGTCTTCATCATCATCGTGCGTCGCATCCCGACCTCGTTCGTCGTCCGTCTGCGCGCCGCCGCCGGTGGGCGGAGGCGCCGGCCGCCGTCCGGCGGCCTGGAAGCAGCATGCGGCCGGCCCGCAAGGTGGCCGTCAGCCGAACGTCAGCGGAGCGTAAGGAGTGCGCGGGACCGCGCCGCCGCGGTCCTACGATGACGGGGATGGCGACGACGATCCTCCTCGTCGAGGACGAGCCCAGCATCGGTGCGCTCGTGCGCTCCTACCTCGCCCGCGAGGGCTTCGGCGTGCTGTGGGTGCGCAGCGGCGAGGACGCGTTGGCGGAGCTGACGCGCCACCCGATCGAGCTGATCGTGCTCGACATCGGACTGCCGGGGATCGACGGCTTCGAGGTCTGCCGCCGGGTCGGCGGGCGCGTCCCGATCATCATGCTGACGGCCCGCGACGACGAGCCCGACCGCGTCGCCGGGCTCGAGGCCGGCGCCGACGACTACGTGCCGAAGCCGTTCTCCCCGCGTGAGCTGGCGGCGCGCGTGAAGGCGGTGCTGCGGCGCTCGCGCGCCGACGGGACGACCGGCGCCGACGTCAGCTCGCTCGGCCCCGTCACGCTCTCGCGCACGAGCCGCGAGGTGCACGTCGACGGCCGCGCGGTCGAGCTGACCCAGCGCGAGTTCGACCTGCTCGACTACCTGCTGGAGCGGCCCAACATGGTCGTCTCGCGCGACGACCTGCTCGCGTCGGTCTGGGGCTTCCTCTCGCCGGGCGAGACGCGGACGGTCGAGGTCCACGTCGCGCAGCTGCGCAAGAAGCTCGGCCGGCCGGAGCTGATCCGCACGATCCGGGGGATCGGCTACAAGGCGGTCGCGGCGTGAGGCGGTCGCTGCGCTCGCGGCTGTTCGCCTACCTCGCTTTGGCCGCGGCGCTGGCGGCGATCCTGACCGCGCTGGTCGCCGGGATCGTGATCCACCACCGCGTCGCGCAGCAGCAGATCACGGCGCTCGACCGGGTCGCGAACGTCGTCGCGCCGCTGACCGACGCGAGCGCCGGCGTCGTCGTGATCGGCGCCGGGAAGGCCACCACCGGGCCGCGCGGCCGGGTGCTGGGGAGATCGCACCGCGCCGGGCCGGCGCTGAGAGCGGCGGTGCTGGCGGCGGTCGCCGCGAGAGGCACGCCGAGCGGCCGCATCCAGGCGCTCGGCCGCGACCTCGTCTACGTGACGCGTCAGGCCGAGAACGGCTCGCTCGTGCTCGTGCGCGCGGCGAAGCCGCCACAGAGCGACTGGAGCCCGTACCTGCTCGCGCTCGTGCTCGCGGGGATCGGCGGGGCGGCGGTCGCCGCCGCGCTCTCGTGGCTGCTGGCGCGCCGGCTGACGCGTCCGCTGCGCGAGCTGGCGGGAGCGACGACGCGGGTCGCCGCCGGCGAGGCGGCGGTGACGGTCCCGGTGCGCGGCGACGACGAGCTGGCGCAGCTCGGCCGCGCGTTCAACGCGATGGCGGCGGAGCTGGGTGAGGCGCGCGCGGCGCAGCGGGCGTTCCTGCTGTCGGTCAGCCATGAGCTGAAGACGCCGCTGACGGCGATCCGCGGCTACGCGGAGGCGCTCGAGGAGGGCGCCGTGTCGAGCGAGGAGGCGGCGCCGGTCGTGGCCGCGGAGGCCGCGCGGCTGGAGCGGCTCGTCCATGACCTGCTGGAGCTGGCGAAGCTCGACCGGCACGAGTTCTCGATCGTGCGCCGGCCGGTCGAGCTGGAGGCGGTGGTGACGCGGGCGCTGGAGCGCTTCGCGCCGACCGCTCGAGCCGCCGGCGTGGAGCTGCGGGTGGGGGGCGCGGCTGACGGTTCGTCCGGGTGGGTCGACGCGGACCCCGACCGGCTGCTGCAGGTCGTCGCGAACCTCGTCGAGAACGCGCTGCGGGTGACCCCGGCCGGCGGCTGGGTCGAGCTGACGGCGACCCCCGGCGCCATCACGGTGCGCGACGACGGACCCGGGATCGCGGCGGAGGACCTGCCGCACGCGTTCGAGCGCTTCTACCTCCACGACCGCGCCGCCTCCGCCCGCCCCGTCGGCTCCGGCCTCGGTCTCGCCTTGGTCGAACAGCTCACGGCGGCGATGGACGGCACCGTCACGGCGACGAGTCCTCCCGGCGGCGGTGCCTCGTTCCGCGTCGAGCTGCGGCCCAGCCGCGCCGGCGCCCCAGCGCTGCTGCCGACCTCATGAGCAGGCGCGTGTCGTCTGCCGTCTATGCGAACATACGTTCGTGCCCTACGTCGAGCTCCACTGCCACTCCGCCTTCTCGTTCCTCGACGGCGCTTCCATGCCGGACGAGCTGGTGGCCGCGGCGTTGGCGCTCGGCTACGACACGCTCGCGCTGACCGATCACGACAACGTCTGCGGCGCGATGGAGTTCGCGCAGGCGGCGAAGGCACTCGGGCTGCGCGCGATCCACGGCGCCGAGCTGACGCTCGACGACGGCCGCCATCTGACGCTGCTCGTCGAGAGCGTGCAGGGGTGGCGCAATCTCTGCCGGCTGATCACGCAGGCGCACGCGCACACGCGTGGCGAGCTTGCGGAGCCGGCGGCCACGCTCGCGCCGGAGGTCACCGGCCTTCGCGCGTCGAGGGAGCGCCCGCTGGCGGGGGGGCCAGCGGCTGGGGGGCCGGAGGCGGGGACGCTCGCCTCCGGTGCGCTCCGTCCCGGGGGGAGCGGGAATGGCGGTGGCGGCGTCGGCCCCGGCGGGGGGGCCGGCGGCGGGGCCGGGGGGGCCGGTGGCGGCCGCCGCCGCCGCGGCGGCGGCACCGGCAGTCGCGGACCGAGCGCGCGCCGCGGCGACGGCGCCGACGGTCCCGACGTGGTCGACACGCTCGCCGTCGCCGCCACGCTGCCGCCCGCCTCGATGCGCCGGCGCGGCGTGCGGACCCGGCAGGCGAGCCAGCCCTCGGTCCCGCTCGCCGCCGTGCTCGCGCACGCCGAGGGGCTCGTCTGCCTCAGCGGCTGCGCGACCAACGGCGTCCACGACCGCTCTTCGCTGGAGCGGCTGCGCGGCGCCTTCGGCCGCGACCACCTCTTCGTCGAGTTGCAGCGGCCCTACCTGCGCGACGACCGCGCCCGCAACCGGCGGCTCGCCCAGCTCGCCCGCGAGCTGGAGCTGCGCTGTGTCGCGACCGGCAACGTTCACGCCCACGCCCGCGGGCGGGCGCCGCTGCAGGACGTGCTCGTCGCCGTCAGCCGCCACACGACGCTCGACGCCTCCGAGCCCGACCGGCGCGGCAACTTCAGCCACGTGCTCGCCGGTCCCGGCGCGATGGCGGCGCGCTTCGCCGCCGACCATCCGGACGCCGTCGCCGAGACCGCCCGGCTCGCCGGCCGGCTCTGCTTCGACCTCACGCGCAGCCTCGACTACCGCTACCCCGGCGCGGAGGACGACGGCGCCAGCCGCACGCTCTCCGAGGCCTGTCAGCAGCGCCTGGCGGAGCGCTACGCCGACCGGCCCCGGAGGCTGCAGGAGGAGGCGGCCGCTCGCTTGGAGGAGGAGCTGAAGCTGATCGACCAGCTCGGCCTGGCCGGCTTCTTCGTGCTCCACCGCGACATGCTGGAGCTGGCGCGCGAGGTCGCGGTCGAGGTGCGCGGGCCCGACAGCGCCCGGGCGGTGCTGCCGCCGGGCCGCGGCCGCGGCTCCTCCGTCTCCTCGATCGTCTGCTACCTGACCGGCCTCTCGCACGTCGACCCGGTCGAGAACAAGCTCTTCCTCGGTCGCTTCCTGAACGAGGACCTGGTGGCGCTGCCGGATATCGACCTCGACTTCCCGCGCGACATCCGCGAGGTCCTGATCCCCCGCGTCCACGAGCGCTACGGGGCCGACCGCTCGGCGCTCGTGGCGGCCTTCCCGACCTACCGCGCCCGTGGCGCGATCCGCGAGCTGGGCAAGGCGCTGGGGCTGCCGCCGGGGGAGATCGAACGGGTCGCGCGCGGCTCCGAGGGCTGGTCGGCGCGCGACGTCGCGCGCGATGTCACGAGCGCCCTCGGCGAGCAGCGGATGGGCTCGGGCCGCTGGGCCTGGCTCGCGCAGCTGGCGGACGAGGCCCACGGGCTGCCGCGCCACCTCTCGCAGCA
>JAATFK010000039.1 GCA_015655225.1 Solirubrobacterales bacterium
CAGCGGCCTCGGCGGCGGCGACCCGCGCGGCGGCACCCAGCTGGGCGCCTCGCTCGAACCGGAGCTGTGGGTCGACAACGGCACGCGCGCCGTCCTGGCCCACACGACGGCCCGCAGCCGGCTGTCGCTCGCGGCCGGCATGGAGCACGTCTTCGAGGGCGCGGACGAGCTGACGACGCGGATCGAGAGCGAGCGCGACCTCGGCCGCCTGACCGCCTCCGCCGAGCTGGCGCCGGGTCAGCCGCTGCGGATGATCAAGCTGCTCGCCTACCACTGGTCCGGCCAGCAGTCGATCGAGTGGCTGCGCGACCAGGTGGACGCAAGCCTCGAGAACGCGCTCGCGGAGGGCTGGGACGAGCTGCTCGCCTCTCAGCGCGCCTACCTCGACGACTACTGGGAGATGGCCGACATCGAGGTCGACGGCGACCCCGAGATCCAGCAGGCGCTCCGCTTCGCCCAGTTCCAGGTGCTCCAGGCCTCCGCCCGCGCGGAGACGCGCGCGATCCCGGCGAAGGGGCTGACCGGGCCCGGCTACGACGGCCACACCTTCTGGGACAACGAGTCGTTCGTCCTGCCGGTGCTGACCTACAGCTCGCCCAACCTCGTGCGCAGCGCGCTCGCCTGGCGCCACCGCACGCTCGACCTCGCGCGCGACCGGGCCAAGCAGCTGGGGCTGCGCGGCGCCGCCTTCCCGTGGCGCACGATCCACGGCGAGGAGTGCTCCGGCTACTGGCCCGCCGGCACCGCCGCCTTCCACATCAACGCGGACATCGCCGACGCCGTGCGCCGCTACGTGGTCGCGACCGACGACACCGACTTCGAGCGCGAGATGGGCGCCGAGCTGGTGATCGAGACCGCGCGGCTGTGGCAGAGCCTCGGCCACACCGACGAGCAGGGCCGCTTCAGGATCGACGGCGTGACCGGGCCGGACGAGTACTCGGCGCTCGCCGACAACAACGTCTACACGAACCTGATGGCGCAGTCGAACCTGCGCGACGCGGTCCGCGCGGCCGAGCAGCACGGCGCGGTGGCGGCGACGTGCAACGTCGAGCAGGACGAGATCGAGGCCTGGCGCGCGGCGGCCGAGCACATGCACATCCCCTATGACGAGCAGCTCGGCGTCCACCCGCAGGACATGGACTTCACGCATCACGAGCGGTGGGACTTCGAGCACACGGGAGAGGACGAGTACCCGCTCCTGCTGCACCGGCCCTACCTCGACCTCTACCGCAAGCAGGTCGTCAAGCAGGCCGACCTCGTGCTCGCGCTGTTCTTCCGCGGCGACGCCTTCACGCTGGAGGAGAAGCGCCGCAACTTCGACTACTACGAGGAGCTGACGGTCCGCGACTCCTCGCTCTCGGCCTGCGTCCAGGCGGTGATCGCGGCCGAGGTCGGCCACCTCGACCTCGCCTACGCCTACCTCGGCGAGGCGGCGCTGATGGACCTCCACGACCTCGAGCGCAACGTCGGCGACGGCGTTCACATCGCCTCGCTCGCCGGCGCCGTGATGGCGATGCTCTCCGGCTTCGGCGGCGTGCGCGACTACGAGAACCAGCTCAGCTTCGCGCCGCGCCTGCCGCGCCAGCTCGAGCGGCTCGCCTTCCCGGTGCTGTTCCGCGGCCGCCGCCTGCACGTCGAGGTGACCCACCGCCACGCCCGCTACGCGCTCGGTCCCGAGGACGAGTCGCTGAGCTTCACGCATTGGGGGAAGGAGGTTCACTTGTCGGCCGGGACGCCGATCACCGCGGACATACCGAAGGCGGAGAGATTCCCGGCGCCGAGACAGCCGCCGGGACGCGAGCCGCTCGGGCGCGGCCACGTTCACGGCAGCGACACGCCGTCGGGGAAGAAGGCCTCATGATGGGCGACGACCAACACGGAGCGAGGAGAGCCAGCGCATGCAGCTCGGGATGATCGGACTGGGGCGGATGGGCGCCAACATGGTGCGTCGCCTGATGAGAGACGGCCACGACACGGTCGCCTACGACCGCAGCGCGGATGCCGTCAGATCGCTCGCCGGCGAGGGCGCGACCGGCGCCGACTCGCTTGCCGACTTCGTCGCGAAGCTCGACAAGCCCCGTGCGATCTGGCTGATGGTCCCGGCCGGCGTCGTCGACGCGACGCTGCAGGACCTCGTCCCGCTGCTCGACGCGGACGACGTGGTGATCGACGGCGGCAACTCCTACTACCGCGACGACCAGCGCCGCGCGGGCGAGCTGGCGCAGCGCAACCTCCACTACCTCGACGTCGGCACAAGCGGCGGCGTCTACGGCCTGGAGCGCGGCTACTCGCTGATGATCGGCGGCGACGACGCCGCCTTCAAGCGGATCGAGCCGGTCTTCAAGACGCTCGCTCCCGGCGTCGAGGCGGCCGAGCGCACGCCCGGTCGCGAGGGCGACCTCGCGCCTGGGGAGGACGGCTACCTGCACTGCGGCCCGGCCGGCGCCGGCCACTTCGTGAAGATGGTCCACAACGGCATCGAGTACGGCATCATGGCCGCCTACGCCGAGGGCCTGAAC
>JAATFK010000480.1 GCA_015655225.1 Solirubrobacterales bacterium
GATCATGTACGGGATCGACGGGCGCGAGCGGCTCGACGAGGAGGAGCTCGACCACCTCAGCGGCTATGAGGGGGCGAAGCCGGTGCGGATCGGCAACGGCGCCTGGGACCAGCGGCAGCACGACGTGTGGGGCGTCCTGCTCGACTCGATGCGGCTCCACTTCAACTCCGGCGACCGCCTCGACGAGCGGATGTGGCCGCTGATCGTCCGCCAGGTCGACGCCGCCGTGGCGGAGTGGCGCGAGCCCGACCGCGGCATCTGGGAGGTGCGCGGGGAGCCGCGGCACTTCACCTCCTCGAAGGTCTTCTGCTGGGTCGCGGTCGACCGCGGCGCGCGGCTCGCGCGGCTGCGCGGCGACCGCGCGGCGGCGAAGCGCTGGCGCGCCGCGGCCGACGAGATGCACGCCGAGATCTGCGAGCGCGGCGTCGACGATCGCGGCGTCTTCGTCCAGCACTACGACACCGACGCGCTCGACGCCTCGCTGCTGCTGGTGCCGCTGCTCGGCTTCCTCCCGAGCAGAGACCCGCGGGTCGTCAACACCGTGCTTGCGATCGCGGACGAGCTGACCGAGAACGACCTCGTGCTGCGCTACCGCACCGAGCTGACCGACGACGGCCTCAGCGGCGAGGAGGGCTCGTTCACGATCTGCTCCTTCTGGCTCGTCTCGGCGCTGGTCGAGATCGGCGAGGTCGGCAGGGCCCGCAACCTCTGCGACAAGCTGCTCGGCTTCGCCAGCCCGCTCGCGCTCTACGCCGAGGAGATCGACGCGACCAACGGCCGCCACCTCGGCAACTTCCCCCAGGCGTTCACCCACCTCGCGCTGATCAACGCGGTGATGCACATCATCCGCGCGGACGAGGCGCTGGTGGACGACGGCGACTAGGCGGTCTGCCACGCGGCGGTGCGGTCGCCACGCTCGGCGACCACGCCGACGACCGCCAGCAGCCCGGCCGCGAGCGCGAGCGGGACGGACAGCGTCACCTGCCGGGCGAGCAGCGTGCCGACGAGGGCGCCGAGCAGCATCGCGAGGACCGCGATGCCACGGCGCCCGACTCTCGCACCGGCGCCGCCCGCGAGCTTCGAGTCGGCGGCGATGCCGGTCAGCGTCATCGTCAGGACCGTGGTCGTGAGGTCCGGGACCGCGAGGCCACGCGCGGCGGCGTTCTGGACGCCCATCGCGAGGGCGAGGACGACGATCAGCAGGTCGCGGGCGTCGCGGCCGATCCCGTCGCCGGCGATCGCCGCGATCACGATCGCGACGCACAGCAGCGCCAGCTCGATCGCGACCGTCGTGCGCAGCAGCTGGCCACGGCGGTCGCCGAGCCGGTGGCCGATCCGGCCGCCGGCCGTCGCGCCGACCAGGAAGGCGGCGAGCGCGAGCAGCGAGGAGACGATCGAGAGGCCGGGCGCGCCGGAGATCGCGAAGCCGAGGAAGACGACGTTGCCGGTCATGTTCGCGACGAAGACGTGCCCGAGCATCACGTAGCTGACGGCGTCGACGAGGCCGGTCACCACCGTCATCAGGACCAGCAGCGGCGGCAGCGGTCCGAAGCGGTCGCCGCGCGGCGGGCGAAGCGTGCGAATCGCGTCCTCGAGCACGCTCATGGAGGCGAGGGTAGAGCAGCGGTCGGCGAGGAGCCTAGGTGCTACTTTGATGTACATGACGACCGTTGGAGTCGCCGAGCTGCGTCAGAACCTCAGCCGCTATCTCCGGCTCGTCGCGAACGGCGAGCGCCTCGTCGTGACCGAGCGCAACCGGCCGGTCGCCGAGCTGGGACCGCCGCCGAGCACCGGTGCCGCGCTCGACCGTCTGATCGCCGAGGGCCGCGTCTCGCGTCCGGCGCGTCGTGGGCTGCCCGAGGCGCTCCAGCTCGACGGCGACGCGAGCGCTCTGAGCCGCGCGCTGGACGAGATCCGCGGCGACCGCTGACGGAGTGACCCTCTTCTACCTCGACGCGTCCGCGCTGGTGAAGCTCGTCCGCGACGAGGCCGAGAGCGAGTCGCTGCGCCGATTTCTCTCCGGCGCCGACCTTGTCTCGAGCGAGCTGGTCCTGACCGAGATCCCGCGCGCGGTTCGCCGTGCCGCGTTCCATGACCCGGGGCTGCCGCTCCCGCTGCTGCTCGCCCGAACCGGCGAACTGATCGACGCCGTCGCGCTTCACCCCGTCGACCGCGGCCTGCTCGCGGCGGCGGGAGCACTCGCCGAGCCCGCCCTGCGCGCGCTCGACGCGATCCACATCGCCGCCGCCGTCGACCTCCTCCCGCTCGACGCGTTCGTCACCTACGACGAGCGCCAGGCGGCCGCTGCCCGGCTCGCCGGCCTCCGCACGCTCGCTCCTGGCTGACGCGGCGACCCCCTCCGCACCCGGATCTGCGATCTCGGCGAAGTCTTCGTACAATGTCATCAGTTGATGACTCCGCCCGCCGCCGCACACCCCCACGCTCGCACCGCGAACCGCGCCAAGGCGCTCACGCCGGTGCTCGTCTTCGTCACGCTCGTGGCGGCGGTGATCAGCAGTCTCGGCGCCCCGCTCGTCCCGGACGTCTCCCAGCACTTCCACGTCTCGCTCAGCGACGCGCAGTGGTCGCTCACCGCCGCCCTCCTCGCGGGCGCGATCAGCGCGCCGATCATGGGCCGGCTCGGCGACGGGCCCTACCGCCGCGAGACGATCGCCGCCGGCCTCGGCGTCGTCTTCGTCGGCGGGATCGTCGCGGGCGTCGCCGAGAGCATGCCGCTGCTCGTCGTCGGCCGCGCGATGCAGGGCGTCGGCCTCGGCCTCGCGCCCCTCACGATGGCCGCCGCCCGCGACCACCTGCCGCGCGACAAGGCGCCCCAGGCGATCGCGCTGCTGTCGGTCTCGGCCGCCGCCGGCGTCGGCGCCGGCTACCCGATCAGCGGCGCGATCGCCCAGCACCTCGGGCTGCACGCGGCGTTCCTCTTCGGCGCGCTCGTCAGCGGCGTCGCGCTCACCGCGACGCTCTGGATCGTCCCCACGAACCGCGACGCGCCCCACGCCCCGCTCGACACCGTCGGGGCGGCGCTCGTCGCGCTCGGGCTCGTCGCCCTGCTGCTCGCGATCGGCGAGGGCAACGCCTGGGGCTGGGGCTCGACCCGGATCCTCGTCCTCTTCCTCCTCGCCGCCGTCGTCCTGGCCGCCTGGGTCCGCCAGCAGCTGCGCTCGCGCCACCCGCTCGTCGAGCTGCGGCTGCTGCGCCGTCGCGCGGTCCTGACCGGCGACGTGACCGCGCTCGTGCTCGGGATCGCGATGTACATGTACCTCTCGCTCGTGACCGACTTCGTCCAGACCGACCACGGCGCGGCCGGCTACGGCTTCGGCGAGTCGGTCCTCGTCGCCGGCCTCTGCCTCGTCCCCTTCTCGATCTTCAGCCTGATGGCGAGCCGCTCGGTGCCGGCGCTCTCGCGGCGCCTCGGCAGCCGCGCGGTCGTCCCGCTCGGCGCGCTCGTGGTCGCCGCCGGCGGTGCCTTCTTCGCGCTCTTCCACACGTCGCTGTGGCAGGCGTTCGTGACGATGGGGCTCGTCGGGATCGGCCTCGGCTACACCTTCGCCGCGATTCCGGGCCTGATCGTCCGCGCCGTGCCGGAGGAGGAGACCGGCAGCGCGATGGGCTTCTACCAGGTCGTCCGCTACGTCGGCTTCTCGCTCGGCAGCGCCCTCTCGGCGGCCCTGTTGGCCGGCGACACCCCCGCCGGCTCCCACATCCCGACGCTGACCGGCTACCGCACCGCGCTCTGGATCGCGGCCGTGATCTGCGCGGCGGCGGCGGTGATCGCCTGGGTCCTCCCGCGCGGCGAGTCGTCCAAGCCGGCCGCCGCCGCGACGCCCGCCCGCCGCCACGAGCTGGACGAGCTGATGGAGGAGGAGGGCGAGCTGGGCGGCGCCGGGCTCGTCGGCGTCGAGCGGGTCACGCGCGAGCGGGACTGACCGGGGCCGCCGCCCGCACCGCCGCCGCCAGCTCCTCCCAGGGACCCCGGTCCCAATGCCCGCGCGCCGCGCCCGAGGTCGACGGCAGCACGAACGTCTCGACACCCGCGAACGGAGCCGGCTGGCGCCCGTAGGCGAGCGGACGCCCGAGTGCCGCGTACGCCGCGTTCTTGCCGTTGAACGCGAGCAGCGCCGGCCGCTCCCGCTCCAGCAGCGCGACCAGGCGCGGCACGTCGAAGCCGCCGCTCCCGACCGCGCGGTCCGAGCCCGAGCCGTGCTTGGCGACGTCGGTCAGGCCGATCCCGTGGTCGAGGAGGAGGCGGAACTCGGTCGGCACGAACCGCCGCGGCGTCAGGCCGACCGCGTGGAGCGTCGGCCAGAAGGCGTTGCCGGGGCCCGCGTAGTAGGCGCCCGCACGGGCGGAGGCGGTTCCGGCCGCCGTTCCGCAGATCACCAGCCGCAGGCCGGGCGCGACGAGGTCGGGCAGGACGTCGGTCACCCCGCCGCGACCGCGGCGACCGCCGCCGCCATCCGCGAGACCGCCTCCTCGACCAGCTCCCAGCTGGTGCCGATCGTGAGGCGGGCGTGGCCGGCGCCGGGCGGGCCGAAGTCGAGGCCGCGGCCGAGCGCGACCCGGCCGCGCTCCAGGAACACGGCGGCAGGATCGTCGCCGAGACCGAGCGCGCGACAGTCGAGCCAGGCGAGGTAGGTCGCCTGCGCCGGCGTGCACGCGACGCCCGGCAGCCGGCCCGCCAGCAGCGCCGGCAGGCGGCGCTGGTTCGCGTCGATCGTCGCGATCGCGGCGTCCAGCCAGGCGTCGCCCTCGGTGAACGCGGCCTCGGCGGCGAGCACCCCGAGCAGGCCGGTGCGCTCCGCGATCTCGGGCGGGATCCGCGCGACCTGCGCGGCAGCCCGCGGCGAGGCCGTGACCACGACCGCCGCCTTCAGCCCGGCGACGTTGAACGCCTTCGAGGCGGAGGTGAACGCGACGCCGCACTCGGCCGCCTCCTCGGAGACCGTCAGGAACGGGACGTGCGCGTGGCCGGGCAGCGTCAGCGGCGCGTGGATCTCGTCCGACAGCACCCAGGCGCCGTGCGCGACCGCCAGCTCCGCCAGCGCCTCCAGCTGCGCCCGCAGCGCGACGCGGCCGGTCGGGTTCTGCGGGTTGCAGAGCAGCACCGCCCGCGCGCCGGCGCGCAACGCGGCGGCGATCCCGTCCAGGTCGAGCGACGCGTCGCCCGGCGCCAGCGGCACGTCCACGACGCGGCAGCCGACCTCCGCGACCGTCGCGAAGAACGGCGGATAGACGGGCGAGCTGACCACCACCGCGTCGCTCGCCCCGTCGCGTCCGAGCGTCCGCAGCAGCTCGGCCACCCCGACCATCACGTCGGGGACGACCGTCACCTGCCCGGGATCGACCTCCCACCCGAGCCGTCGCGACGCGAACCCGGCGAACGCCTCGAACAGCGCCGGCTGCCGGGCGCTCACGTAGCCGAGGTCGTCCCGCGCGACCGCCGCCCGCAGCGCCGCCGCGACCGGAGGCGCGAGCGGGAAGTCGAGCTCCGCCAGGAAGGCCGGCAGCACGTCCGGCGGATACTGCGTCCACTTCTCGCTGCGGCGCTCGCGCAGCACGGCCAGCGGCCGGACCTCGAGCGTGTCGGCGGCGGGGTGCTCGCTGCTCATCGTCGGGCGCAGGATAGTCGCGTATCGTGCCGCCGCGATGAGCCGCTTTCAACGAGGCCGCGACAGCGAGCACCAGCGCACCACGTCGCTGGAGCTGTTCTACGACCTCGTCTTCGTCTTCGCGATCACGCAGGTCTCCCACCTGCTGCTCCACCACCTCAGCTGGGAGGGCGCGGGGCAGTCCGCGCTCGTGCTGCTCGTCGTCTGGTGGGCCTGGAACTACACGATCTGGGTGACGAACGAGCTCGACCCCGACTCGGACGTCGTGAGAGCGCTGCTGATCGCGATCATGCTCGCGAGCCTGCTGATGGCGGTCGCGATCCCGCAGGCGTTCGGCGCGCGGGCCGGGCTGTTCGTCGGCTCCTACGTCGCGATCCAGGTCGGTCGCCACAGCTTCCTCGCCTTTGTCGCCGGCACGCGCGGGACGATCGAGCGCCAGCGGGCGGAGCGGATCCTGACCTGGTTCGTCGTCGCCGGCGTGTTCTGGATCGCGGGCGCGATCGCCGACGGGCCGCCGCGGACGGCGCTCTGGCTGCTGGCGCTCGCGATCGACTACTCCGGGCCCGTGCTGACCTACTGGCTGCCCGGGCGCCCGCCGATGCCGAACACGGTCTGGGACGTCGGCACCGCTCACTTCGCCGAGCGCTTCCAGCTGTTCGTGATCATCGCGCTGGGCGAGTCGATCGCGGTGACCGGCGCGACCACCTCGGAGACCGACCTCGACCTCACGCGGGTCGTGGCGTTCGCGGCCGCGTTCCTCTCGACCGCCGCGATGTGGTGGCTCTACTTCAACTACGTCGCGCGGATCGCGGAGCGGCGGCTGGAGCTGGCCGGCGCGCGCCGCACGAGCCTCGCGCGCGACGGCTACACCTACCTGCACGTCGTGATGACGATGGGCGTGATCGTCTCGGCGGTCGGCGACGAGCTGGTGATCGCCCACCCGACCGAGGTGCTGCCCGGTCGCGAGGTGGCCGCGGTCGTCGCCGGCCCGGCGATCTACCTGCTGGCGCACGCTCTCTTCCGGCTGCGGATGTCGGGCTCGATCTCGACCAAGCGACTCGCCGGCGCGGTCGGGTGCGTCCTCGTCGGCGGGATCGGCGCGTTCGCGCCGGCGCTCGTCGTCGAGGCGCTGCTGCTGGCGATCCTCGTGGCGGTGATCGTCGCCGAGTACGTCTCCGGCGTGCGCCGCGCGGCGCGGGGCGAGCCGGCGCCGCTCGAACGGCTGGACGAGACGGCGGGCGGCTAGAGCCGCCGCACCGCCGCGCTCCACAGCTCGTTGAAGGTCGGGAACTGCGGCACGAAGTCGCGCAGGACGGCGAGCGGGATCTCCGCCTTGACGGCGAGGGCGGCCGTGTGGATCCACTCCCCCGCCTCCGGCCCGACCGCCCAGGCGCCGACGAGGACGCCGCGCTCGCGGTCGGCCAGCACGCCGACGCCGCCGAAGAGGTCGCGGCCGTAGGTCTCGGTGCGGTCGACGTCGCCCAGCTCGACGGTCGCCGCGTCGACCGCGACGCCCGCCTCCTCGGCCTGCGCGCGCGTCAGCCCGACGGCGGCGACCTCCGGCTCGCTGAAGACGACCCGCGGGACCGCGCGGTAGTCGGCGCGCGCCTCGCGGCCGAGCAGGCTGTCGACCACGACCCGGCCCTGGTAGGCGGCGACGTGCGTGAACGGCGCGACGCCGGTGACGTCGCCGACCGCCCAGATGCCGTCGGCCGCGCGGCAGTGCTCGTCGACGACGATCGCGCCATGCTCGACGCGCACGCCGGCGGGCGCCAGGCCCTCGACGCGCGGTCTGCGGCCGCTCGCCGCGACGAGCCGCTCGGCGCGGTGGGTCGCGCCGTCGTCGGTGTGGACGGTGACGAGCGTGGAGCACGACGCGACCGCCGGCTCCTCGCGCGCGAGCGCC
>JAATFK010000624.1 GCA_015655225.1 Solirubrobacterales bacterium
GGCGTACGAGCCGTTCATGGAGCGCCTCGTCGAGCGCGCGGCCGCCCTCAAGGTCGGAGACCCGCTCGACCCGACGACGATGGTCGGGCCGGTCGTCTCCGCCGAGCAGCACGAGCGGGTCCTGAGCTACATCGCCCTCGGTGCCCAGGAGGGTCGCGTGCGCACCGGCGGTCGGGTGCCCAGCGCCCCGGAGCTGGCTGACGGCTACTACATCGAGCCGACGATCATCGACCGGCTCGCCCCCGACAGTCCCTGCGTTCGCGAGGAGATCTTCGGCCCCGTCCTCGTCGCGCAGCCGTTCGACGAAGAGGCAGAGGCGATCGCGCTCGCGAACGACAGCGAATACGGCCTCGCCGGGATGGTCTGGACGACCAATCTGAGTCGCGCGCATCGCGTCTCGACGGCCTTGGAGACCGGCCTGGTGTGGGTCAACTGCTTCTTCGTCCGCGATCTGCGCACGCCGTTCGGCGGCGCGAAGCGGTCCGGGATCGGTCGCGAGGGTGGCTACCACTCACGCGAGTTCTTCACCGAGCCCAAGACCGTGACGATCGAGCTGTCGTAGATGACCGCGGCGCGCGTCGACATCCATTCCCATCTGATGCCGACGGCGGCGTTCGACGCGCTGCCGCCGGGTCTCGCCGCGGTGCACGACGAGTCGGCGGGAGAGGTCGCGCTGCGCGTCGCGGCACGAGGCGACAGACAGGGGCGCGGCGCGCCACGCACGTTGCGCGACCTTGGCGAGCACCGGGCCGTGCAGCAGGAGCGCGGCGTGGAGCTGTCGCTCGTCGGGCCCTGGATCGACATGGTGAGAGCGCCGCTCGACGCGCTCACCCAGTCCGCCTGGTGCGCGTCGATCAACGCCGCCCTGGCGGCGAGCCTGACCGACATCGGTCACACCCGCTTCCTCGCCGCGCTGCCCGACCTCGACGGCGGCGCGGCGGCGGACGCGCTCGAACGTGCGGTCGCCGCCGGTGCCGTCGGTGGGATGTTGGCCGCCAACCCCTCCGAGGGCACGCTCGCGCGTGCGGACTTCGACGCGCTCTGGCAGACCGCCGAGCGGTTGCGCGTTCCGCTCGTGATTCACCCTGGCGAGTTCGAGCCGCCCGCCCGCCTGCGCGAGTTCTTCATGGTCAATCTCGTCGGGAACCCGTTCGAGACCACGCTCGCCGTCGGCGCGCTCCTCGGCGCGATGGTGCCGGAGCGCTTTCCCGATCTCAGAATCGTCCTGGTCCATGGCGGCGGCTTCTTCCCGTATCAATTCGGACGAATCGATCACGGGTTCCGAAACGCGCCGCAGATGAGCGGGTTCGCCGGACGGCCGCCTCGCGACCACCTTCAGTGGTTCTACTACGACACCGTGCTGTTCGACGACGAGCCGACTCGCTACCTCCTCGACCTCGTCGGCACCGACCGCGTCCTGGCAGGAAGCGACTGCCCGTTCGCGATGACGGATCACCGCCCGTTCGAGGTGCCGGCGTGCCTTGGGCTCGACGCGGCCGCGACGGCGCGGGTCATCGGCGCCAACGCGGTCGACCTGTTTCGACTTCACGACTGATCACCCAAAGGAGCACACACAATGGAAGCGAAGGCAGTCAGCACCGACAAGGCACCGGTCGTCGGGTTCTCGAGCGGCACGAAGGCGCCGCTCTCGCAGGCGATCGTCTTCGGGAACATCGTTCTCTGCTCGGGCCAGGGCCCGCTCGACCCCGAGACGCACACGGTCGCCACGGATGACTTCGAGGAGCAGACCCTGCTGACGCTGCAGAACATGCTCAGGGTCGTCGAGGCGGCGGGCTCGTCGAGAGAGTTGATCCTCAAGTGCAACTGCTACGTGCGCGACATGGAGAACTTCCCCAAGTTCAACGCCGTCTACCGGAGATTCTTCGAGGACTGCCCGCGCTTCCCGGCGCGCACGACCGTCCAGGCGAGTCCGCCTCGGGAGGGCGTCCTGGTCGAGGTCGAGTGCATCGCCGGGCTCGCGGACTGAGCGCGAGCCGGGTCCGCGCCGGCGGAGGCCGGCGCCGGTCCTGCGGTCACGCGCCCGGCGAGCGCGTGGAGAGCAGCTCCGCGGCCTCAGCGCCGCTGACGAGCTGCGCGAAGACGGTGTTCATCAATTGAAGTGAGTGCTCGTGGAGCTCCGGCACGAATCCGGCGACCGCGTCGGTGACGACCAGGACGTCCTGGTCGCGAAAGAACGCGTCGCGAACCGTTGACTCCACGCAGAAGTCCGTGCGCACGCCGCCGACGACGAGCGTCCCGATGCCGGCGTCGCGCACGAGGTCGTCTAGCGACGTCTCGTGGAAGGCGCTGAAGCGGCGCTTCTCGACGATCGCGTCGTCCTCCCGGACGTCGAGCCCGTCGAGTAGCTGAGCGCCCCAGCTGCCTCGCCGCAGGCCGGTGTCGGCCAGGAACGGGCTCCGGTGCGCGAGCAGCCCGACGTCGGCGCGATCGGCCCAGACGGTGGTCGTCCACACGACCGGGTGGCCGCCCGCGCGCGTCGCGGCGACGAGGGCGTTGACCGCGGCGACGAGGCCCGTCAAGTCGGGTACGGTGAAGCCGGCGCCGGCGAAGACGCCCTCGGGATGGCAGTAGTCGTTCTGCAGGTCGATCAGCAGCAGCGCAGGCGTGCGGCTCCGGGCTTCCTCGATCCGCGTGCGGCGCCGTTCCGCGCTGTCGCGATGGACCGCGGCTCCGGGGGCGCCGGACGAGGCGGAGAAGGGCGAAGAGGTGGACATGCGGACAATGTACACAGGTACCGGAGTAAATCTAGGAGGTCACGTTGCCGGTCGCGCTCGGTGAAGGATTTCGCGGAGAGGACGGCCGCATGGGCTACCTGCTGCGCCAGGCCCATCAGGCGATGCGAACGGCGATGGAGCGCGAGCTGCGCGAGCTGGGCATCACGGCCTCGCAGTACTCGCTGCTGTGCGTCGTCGGGGCCCAGCCGGGACTGTCGGTCACCGAGCTGGCGGGCGACGGGATGCTGACGCAGCAGACGACGAGCGAGATCGTGAGCGTGCTGCAGCGCGAGAGAATCGTCGCGAGCGAGCCCGATCCTCGTGACCGTCGCGCGCGCTGCATCTTCCTGACCAGACGTGGCACGAAGATCCTGCGCGACGCCGACGAGCGGGTGCGCACGATCGAGGAGCGCGGGATGGCGACGATGTCGGCGGCGGACCGTCGCCGCTTCGCCAGGTGGCTGGTCGGACTCGCGACGACGTACGCCGAGCCCGTCTGACGCGGCGTCCCGGACGGGCCGCTTGACAGCCGGGGAGGGGCGAGGAATGATGTACACAGGTTCCTGTGGGTAAGGTGAGCTCGCCGCCCGAGGCATCGCTCATGCCCCAAAAAAATGGAAAGGATGTGCCCTCGATGGCTACCATCGCCACCGCGGTGGCCAGCGCTCACGCTCCCGGAGTGACCGGGTGGTTCGAGAAGGCCTCGCCCGCCGCGCAGCAGTCGGTCGGCGACGCGTTCACCGCCCTGGGAGACCAGATCGCCGACGCCAGACTCGACGCGCTGCTGATCATCGCGAACGATCACATCGAGAACTATCCGCCGCACGACTACCCCGACTTCGCCGTCGGCGTGGGCGCGCGGCACAGCGGACCCGACGAATGGTTCAAGCCGTGGCTGAACGTCGCCGACTACGAGATGCCGGGAGCGCCGGACATCGCTCGCACCCTGTTCGAGCAGCTTGCCGGCGACAGCCTCCGCGTCGTCTCGGCCGAGACGATGAAGTTCGACGACAACATCTCGGTGCCCGTCACCATGACGGGCTTCGCGACCCAGAAGATCCCGCTGATCCCGATCATGCAGAACTGCACCGTCCCGCCCGTCCCCGACCATCGTGCGAGCTACGCGTTCGGTCAGCGGCTGGGTCGCGTCATCCGGGAGGAGCTTCCTCCGGGCCTTCGCATCGGACTGTACGGGTCGGGCGGGCTCAGCCATGAGCCGGGCGGTCCGCGCTATCTCTCAATCGACGAGGAGTTCGATCGTTGGTTCCTCTCGCTCCTCGCCGACGGCGATCACGAGCAGGTGCTCAGACAGGCCACGCACGAGCGGATGGAGGCCGCCGGGGCCGGTGGGACGGCGGAGCTGCTCTCATGGCTGGTGGTGATGGGTGCGATCGGCGAGCATCCGTGCGACGTCCTCTGTTACGAGGCGGTTCCGGACTGGCGCTGCGGCGTCGGCGCGGTCCGTTGGACCCTCTAGAAGCGGGAGAACGACCATGGCACTCGAGCACTTCTCCACCTACTTCGACCGCGACCTCGCGACGCATCGGCTCGTCCAGGATCTGAAGGCGGACCGCGACGCGCGCGAGCTGCTGCACCGCGACGAGGCGGCGGTCCTGGACGCCTACGATCTGCTCCCGGCCGAGCGGGCCGGGATCGAGCAGCGCGACTTCCGGGCGCTCTACCTCCTCGGGGTGCATCCGTACTCGCTCGCCCAGCTCGCGCGGCTTCTCTATGGCACCGTCGAGGGGGCCGGCGCATCGGAGGCGTCCAGCGCGCTCGTCGAGTCGCTCTTGCGCGACGAGCCGGCGCCCAGCTGACCCGAGCGCGTCAGCTGCCGGTCTCGGGGCTGCCAGGGTCCTCGCCGGCCGGGGCGGCTCCCGTGCTCAGCCGCGCGCTCGACGGCGCGTGGCGGCGGACCGCCCTGGCGACTCTGGCCGCGTCGCCGGAGGCGATCGCCTCGACGAGCGCCTCGTGCACGCGCAGGTTCTGTCTGCTGCGGAAGACGCTGTCGGGCGTCACGTCGTCGACTTCGTTCTGGATGTAGTCCATCAGCGTCCCGTAGACGGCTCGCAGCACGGCGTTCGGCGAGATCGCGAGCATCCGCCGGTGCAGCGCCCAGTTCGCCTCGAGGAACGTCTCGGGCGAGCCCGAGCTGTCGGCCATGCGTCTCAGGATCGCTCGCAGGTCGGCGATGTCCGCGTCGGTCCGGTAGCGCCGAGCGTCCTCGGCGACGGCGGGCTCGAGCGCATTGCGGACGGCGAGCGAGTCGGCGATCGTGCTGCCGCCGGCTCTGGAGCCGAGGATCAGATGATTGAGCCGGATCGTGGCCGACGGGCTGGCGACGAAGAGGCCGCCGCCCGGGCCGGGGCGTGCGTTGACGAGCCCGCGGGTCTCGAGCAGGCGGATCGCCTCGTTGACGGTGCCGACCGCGACCCCGAAGCGCTTGCGCAGTTCGTCCTTGGTGCCGAGACGCCAGCCGTCGGGGAGGGCTTCCTCGCGCATCTGGGTCTCGATCCCTCGAGCGAGCGACTCGGCGCGCGAGATGCGCGAGTCGTCGAGCGCGCGACGCTCGGGACTGCCGCTCATGCTCGGGTGCCGTGGGGAAGATGGCTCATCGGTTGCAACAGTAGCCGCGGACGCGGACGCGCGCGCCGTCTCGTCCCCGACAACGACTGAACGTGATGATTCTTTTCAGTATATGGGGATGCGGGTGCGCATCGGACCACGGCGGACTCGTGCGATGCTGTCGCGAGCGTGGACCAGGACACTCGAGCGAGATCGCCCCACCGGGGGGCGCCAGCCGGTGGGACCACCGGCGCTCCCGTGGCGGCGCGCGACCTCGCGGTGACGCTGCTCGGCACCTACGTGCGAGACGGGCCGCCGGAAGTCTGGTCGGGCGGGATGGTCCGTCTGCTCGAAGACCTCGACGTCGCGCCGGCCGCGGCGCGCGTGGCTCTGTCACGCCTTGCCGCGCGCGGCATCGTCACGCGCACGAAGCGCGGGCGCCTCGTCTGGTACCAGCTGACGCCGGCGGGCCGCCGCCTGCTGGAGGAGGGCACGCAGCGCATCTTCGGGTTCGGCCTCGACGACCGGGCGACCCACACCTGGACGATCCTGTCGTGCTCGGTTCCGGATCCCAAGCGGCGGCTCCGCGTCGAACTGCGCAGACGCCTTCAGTTCCTCGGCTTCGCGTCTCAGCAGGACGGCGTCTGGTACGCGCCGCGCGATCACGAGGACGAGATCGTGGAGCTGCTCGAGGAGCTCGGCCTGCGCGATGACGCGCTGCTCGTCCTCGGACGCCTCGGCGCGGGCGTCGACGAGGCCGCCGTCACGCGACGTGGCTGGGATCTCGAACCGTTGCGTGCCGCGTACGCGGAGTTCCTCGACACCTACTCCCCGTACCGCAGGGCGGGAGTCCGCCGGTCGCTGAGTCCGCGCGAGGCCTTCATCGTGCGCACGCGGGTCGTCCACGACTTCCGTCGCTTCCCGCGGATGGATCCCGAGCTTCCGGAGCAGCTGCTCGAGGCCCCGCTCGGTCGAGCGGAGGCCGTCGCGGTCTTCCACGCGGTCTACGACGGGCTCGAGACGGGCGCGCAGTCGCACTTCGCACTCCGGACGACGCTGGCGAGCGGAGAGAAATAGGAAACAGTTCTTTGACGCTGCGGCGAACAGCCGTTACCTTTATTCGCCCGACGCAACTGAGCGAAATGAGGTAGTGATGAGCCACGGAGATCGTGCGAGCAACGGATCGAACGAGCGAACCGGACCGCCTGCGCAGACGCACTCAAAGATCCGCGACGTCGCCCAGCTGGGCCACATCGAGCTCAACACGCCCGACCCCGAGAGAACGGTCTGGTTCTTCACCGAGGTGATGGGACTTCACGAGACGCGTCGCGAGGGGCAGTCGGTTCACTTCCGCGGATACGGCGAGTTCGAGGTCAGCACGCTGAAGGTCACGGAGGCGCCGCAGGCGGGCATCGCCCACATCGGCTGGCGCGCGTGGGACGAGGCCGCGCTCGCGCGGCGCGTCGAGGCGGTCGAGGCCAGCGGGCAGGGGCTCGGCTGGATCGACGGCGACTTCGGTCACGGGCCCGCCTACCGCTTCACGGACCCCGAAGGGCACGTGATGGAGGTCTACTACGAGGCCGAGAAGCACGGCTTCTACGGCAACGACACCTCGCCGCTGCGCAACCAGAGCCACGCCTCTCCCCACCACGGGATCGGCGCTCGTCGGCTGGACCATCTGCACGTCCTCTGCAACGACGTCACGCTCAACCGCGAGTGGATGCAGGACCACCTCGGGTTTCTCCTACGCGAGAACGTCGTGCTCGACGACGGCACCGAGTCGAACTCGTGGAACAGCGTCACGCCGCTCGTCCACGACATCGCGATCTCGCTCGACGGCATCGCCGGCGCGAGAGCCCGCCTGCACCACGCCGGGTGGTCGGTCGACAACCGAGAGGACGTCCTGCGCGCCGCCGACATCTGCATCGACAACGACATCTTCATCGAGTCGGGGCCCTCCAAGCACAAGATCAGCCAGCAGTTCTTCCTCTACGTGTACGAGCCGGGCGGCAACCGGGTCGAGATCGTCGCGAGCGGCTACCTGATCTTCGCCCCCGACTGGGAGCCGATCACCTGGACCCAGGCCGAGCGCTCGCACGGCCAGGCGTGGGGACTGCGGCTGCCCCCGAGCTTCCACACGCACGGGACGCCGGTGATCGAGGACCCGAAGGAGCTGCGCCACATCCCGGTCTTCGCACCGGAGACGGCGCCGCTGTGAGCATCAGCGGAGGTCGCGCACGCGGCGGGCCTTGAACTCGGTGCGATCGAGCGAGCCGAGCGGACGCAGCTCCACGGTCGGACGCAGCTCGCAGGCGTCACGGACGGCGTTCGTCACGCGCGTCGCGAGCGCGGCCCGGGCGGCCGCGTCCGCCGGCTCCTCGAGCGGCTCGCACGCGATCGTCATCTCGTCGAGCTCGCCGCGCTTCGTGAGCAGGATCTCAAAGGCGTCGGAGAGCTCGGCGACGCCGTGCAGCACCTCCGCGATCGCGGTCGGGAAGACCGTCAGCCCGCGGACGAGGAGCATGTCGTCGGCGCGTCCGGTCACGCCGTCACGCAGCCGCACGTGCGTCCGGCCACACGGGCACGGCGCCGACTCGAGCGTCGCGAAGTCCCCCGCGAGGAAGCGGATCTGAGGGGACGCCTCCGATGACAGGTTCGTGATCACCGTCAGGCCCGGACGCCCGGGCCCGACCGGTCTCAGATCGATCGGGTCGACGGTCTCGAGCAGCAGGGCGTCCTCCATCACGTGCATCCCGTCTGAGCACGTGTAGGCGCAGCAGGCGGGGGCGGCTTCGGTGCATCCGTAGGTCTGGTGCAGCTCGCCGCCCCACCCGAGCCGGATGCGCGACCGCGTCGCCGCAGGCATCGGCTCGCCTCCGACGATGACGCGTCGCACGCCGCAGTCGGCCGGATCGATCCCCATCGCTCGGACTGCCTCGGCAAGGTGCAGCACGTAGCTCGGCGTCGCGCACAGGACGGTCGGCCGCTCGCGCACGATCGCCGCCGCGCGAGCCGCCGTGCTCATCCCGCCGGTCGCGATCACCGGAATCGCCAGGTCCTGGAAGGCATAGTGCAGAGCCCACATCGAGACGTGCGGGCCGTACCCGAAGCAGATGATCGCGACGTCGCCCGGCCGGACGCCCATCGCGTGCGTCGCGCGCCTCGCCAGCCAGCTCCACATGCGCAGGTCGAAGCGGGTGTAGCGGAAGACGCGCGGCTGGGCGGTCGTTCCCGACGTCTGGAAGAGCTGACCGCCGCCGGAGCTCCAGCGTGCTTCGTCGACGGCGGTGAACCGGCCCCAGGGCGGGGTGCGCTCGAGGTCGTCGCTCATGTCCGCCTTCGTGGTGATCGGCAGTCGCCCGAGGTCCTCGACCCCGCGCACGTCGCCGGGCTCCACGCCCACGGCGACACACCGGCTGCGAAACAGGCCCGAGTGCTCGTACATGTAGTCGACCGCGAGACGCAGCTTCTCGTCCTGGATCGCCCGCAGCTCCTCCCGCGAGCAGCGCTCGAGGCTCGGTGCCCACGACCGCTCGCTCGCGGGCCCGTCTGGCTGATGCCTCCAGCGGTCGAGCGCCTGCAGCCAGCGGTCGCGGGTGCTTGTCGTGGGACTCCTCATCGCTCGGTCGGCGGTTGCGCGGCCGCGGGCTCGCGCAGCTTCTGGTCGAGCGCACGCAGGCGCAGGGCGAGGTGCAGCTCGAGTCGGCGGTCGGGCTCGCGCCAGTCGCTGCCGAGCAGGGCGTCGATCCGCTCGAGCCGCTGGTAGAGGGTGTTGACATGGATGTGAAGGCGCCGCGCCGTGTTGGCGAGATGCCCCGCCTCCTCGAAGAACGCGGTCAGCACCGGGAGCAGCTCGGCGCGTCCACCGGCGTCGTTCGCGACGATCGCGCCGAGCGTCCGGTCCAGGAACAGGACGAGGTCGCTGCGCGCATGCTCGCCGAGCATGCGCCCGAAGACGCCGAGCTGCGCAACGGTCGCCGTGCGACCCGCGTGCTCCATCGCCAGCAGCAGGCTGAGGGCACCGGCCGCCTCCCGGTGCGCGACGCGGAGCCCGCTGATGCCCGTGGCGTTGACCGCCGCGCCGATCGTCGGCGGCTCGCCGCCGCGGCCGCGCACGATCTCCGACCACTGCGTCGCCGCCGTCTCGCCGTCGTCGCCCGGCACGACCACGACCATGCGCCCCGCGACCGAGGTGACGAGGCCCTGCTCGGAGCCGGTCGCGCGCGCCGCGGTCAGCCAGGCCCAGCGCTCCGCCGAGGGCGCGGGCGCGATCACCAGCACGACGTGGTCGCGATCGGCCGCGATCCCGGCGCGAGCGAGCGAGCGCCGGACCTCGTCGTCCTCGGCGCGGCGGCCGTCCAGCAGCTCCTCGAGGAGCCTGCCGCGGCGCCGGTGCTCCGCCTCGGTCTGCGCCCGTTCCTGCAGCAGGATGCCGGCGGCCAGAACGGCGAGCCGTTCGAGCACCTCGTGCTCGATCCCCTCCCGCTCCCGGCGTCGCAGCCGCAGCGTGCCGAGATGGTCGGCGCCTCCGAGGATCCGAGTCGCGATCCAGCTGCCGTCGTCCGCGGCCGTGGCGGCAGCCGCCGCCGACGCCAGCAGCTCGCCGTCCGGCGCACGCAGCTCGAGCTCGCTCGAGAGCAGCTGCGCCGTCGCGTCGAGCAGCTCCCGCACGTCGGCGCCCTGCAACGCCAGCTCGGCGAGCCGCTCCTGCACGACCGCGACGCGCTCGACCCGGCGCGCGTGCGCCTGGAGCTCGTCATGCGCATGAGCGAGATCGTGCAGCGCCTGGCGTGAGTCGCGCAGCAGCCGCGCATTCTCGATCGCCACCGTCGCGTGGGCGGCGAGCGACGCGAAGAGGGCGACCTCCTGCGGCTCGAACCGGCGCACGGTGCGCGAGGCCGAGAGGACGACGCCGAGCACGTCCGCACCACGCTGCAGCGGGACGGCGACGATCGCTCGCAGGCCCTCCTCCTGGACACGGCGGTCGACGTCCCGAACGTGGGCGAGGCGGTCGTCGTTGGCGTAGTCCGCGGTCATCTCAGGCTGGCGGGTCTCGGCCACCAGGCCGCCGATGCCGGTGCCGACGGGAAGCCGCATCTCGCGGAACGCCCTCGACACGATGCCGTCTGTCGTGCGGACGTAGGTGTCGCCCAGCTCGGGGTCTCCGAGCGTGACGTAGGCGACGTCGGTGCCCAGCAGCAGGCGCGCGCGTCGGCAGATCGCGAGCAGCAGCTCGTCGAGGTCGCGATGCGTCGAGAGGTCGGCCGCGGTCTCGCTCAGCGCCGTCAGCCCGATCGCACGGCGGCGGTCCTCCACCCGCGAGCGGTGCAGACCGACGGCGAGGCCGGCCACTCGGTCGATCTCCGCTCGCTCCTCGAGCTCCGTCGCCTCCGCGCGGAGCGCGGCGAAGGCGTTCAGCAACTCGGACTCGGGCACCTCGGCAGCGAGCAGCTCCAGGACCGCGACGTGCGTGCGAATCGAGAGGGTCACGCTGTGATCCAGGCTACCGCGCGTGGTGCGTCCCGCTTCACATCTCGATGATCGCGCGTCCGCTGAGCCGCCCGGCCGCGAGCAGCCGATACGCCTCGTCGGCTCTGGCCAGCGGGAAGCGGTGGCCGATCGCCCCGTCGAGCCGCAGCCGGCCGTCGAGCGCCATCTGCATCAGCACCGCGAGATCGGTCCGGGGTCGGCCGCCGAAGGAGCCGAGAACCTGGAGCTTGCGGCGCACGAGCCGCGTGATCTCCAGCTCCGCGGTCATGCCCGCGGGTGCGATCCCGACGATCACGCAGCGGCCGCCGTCGGCGGCGACCTCGGTCGCCTGGCGGAACGTCTCGGGACGTCCGATCGCTTCGAAGGCCACGTCGGCGCCACGCCCGCCGGTCAGCTCGCGCACGGTCGAGACCGCGTCGCCGGAGGCGGCGTTGACGACGTCGGTCGCCCCCAGATGGCGAGCGAGCGCGAGCTTCTCGTCGTCGAGGTCGACGGCGATGACCCGCTCGGCTCCGAGCGCACGCGCGAGCTGGACGATGCTGCCCCCGACACCGCCGGCGCCGAGCACCGCGACGTCCTCGCCCGGCGCGAGGCGGGCGACGTGCACGACGGCGCCGTAGGCGGTCATCAGCGCGCATCCGAAGATCGCCGAGTCGGTCGTCTCGAGCCCGTCGGGGATCGCGACGACCGCTCGCTCCGGCATGACCGCCAGCTCGCCGAGGCCGCCCATCGAGTACATCCAGACGGGCGCGCCGGCGGTGTCGAAGAGGCGGGTTCTGCCGTCGTAGAGGGTGCCGTTGAGTCGGTTGTGCACGAAGAACGGCTCGCACAGCTCCTCGCGACCGGCGCGGCACATCGCGCACGCTCCGCA
>JAATFK010000057.1 GCA_015655225.1 Solirubrobacterales bacterium
GCAAGCCCCGGTTCGTCGCTCCACTTGCATGTGTTAAGCACGCCGCCAGCGTTCGTCCTGAGCCAGGATCAAACTCTCCGTGAAGTGAACTTCCGCCGACACACCCGAAGGCGCGCCGGCTTCGAAGAGCTGCCATGCCTCATGTGGCCGAGACGTACACGACTCGGGCCGAGGTATGACGGGATTTCTTTCTCAGACCCTCGCGATCGCCGACAAGCGGCGACCCGAGGGGTCGAACCTGGACGCACACCTCCGACCCGGCTGGGTTCGGAAGGTGCGCATGCTGTTGAGTTTTCAAAGACCGTCGCGCCCTGTCGGGAAGGGGTCACCTTCGAAAGGACGCTCCCCAGAACCGAAGCTCTTGGAGCGGGCCGAGAAGTTTAGCACCTCCCGGCGGCGGTTGAAGGACCCGGTCGGACCGGATGTCCCTGCCCCGCTGAGCGGAAGTATACGCACAGTTCGGAGCCGCGCGTCGCCCGGTCGTCGCATGGACGCTCCAGGCCGGGTCCCGGAGGGGCCGGAACCCTTGCGGCCCAAGGCTATCTGCGCGTCGGCGCCCGGCGCAACCGCCAAACGGTCCGGTCGCGAGGCCCCGGATCCTGCCCTGCGGGCCCAGCGCGGAGGTGAACGTCTGGTCAAGCTCCCTGGTTCGAACCTGTCGCGCCGGCGTCATCCCAGCAACGACAAGGGATCGGTCCCGGCTCGAACCCTCAGACCGTGCGGCTAGGCGGCCGACGGGCCCGCGACGAGGCGCCGGAAATGGCGCTTGCCGACCTGCAGGACGCGCCCGTCGAGCTCGGAGGCCGGAAGGTCGTAGGCGTCGGAGGCGACGACCTCGCCGTCGAGCTTCACGCCGCCCTGCTCCAGCAGGCGGCGCGCGTCGGAGCGCGAGCGCCCGAACGCCTCGGCGATCAGCGCGGGCAGGTGGACCGCCTCCCCGGGCGCGGGCGACAGCGGGAAGGACTCGACGTCGTCGGGCACCGCGTGGGAGACGAACAGCGCGTCGAAGCGCTGCTCGGCGGCGCGCGCGGCGTCGTCGCCGTGGAAGCGCGCCACCACCCCGCGCGCGAGTGCGCGCTTGCGATCCCGTGGCGAGGCGTCGGTCCCCGGGTCGGGAAGCGACAGCAGCGAGAACCACGCGTCCATCGCGTCGTCGGGCAACCGCATGGTCTTGCCGAACTGCTCGTCGGCGGGCTCGGTCACCCCCACGTGGTTGCCCAGCGACTTGGACATCTTCTCGGTGCCGTCGATCCCCGGCAGGATCGGCATCGTGAGGATCACCTGCTCCGGCTGGCCGTAGGCGCGCTGGACGTCGCGGCCCAGCAGCAGGTTGAAGGTCTGGTCGGTGCCGCCGAGCTCGACGTCGGAGGCGATCGCCACGCTGTCGTAGCCCTGTAGCAGCGGGTAGAGCGTCTCGAGCACCGAGATCGGCTGCCGGGCGGCGAAGCGCTTGGCGAAGTCGTCGCGCTCGAGGATCTGCGCCACCGTCGCCACGCGCGCGAGCGCGAAGAGGTCGGCGGCGGGCATGTCCAGCCACTCGCCGTTGCGGCGGACCTCCAGGAGCTCGGGGTCGTCGCGCAGGACGGTGAAGGCCTGCCGGCGGTAGGTCTCGGCGTTGGCGTCGATCTGCTCCCCGGACAGCACCGGCCGCGTCGAGGAGCGCCCCGACGGGTCCCCCACGCGCGCGGTGTAGTCGCCGACGATGAGCACCACGCGGTGGCCGAGGTCCTGGAACTCGCGCAGCTTCTGCAGGACGACCGTGTGGCCGAGGTGGATGTCCGGCGCCGTCGGGTCCAGCCCGAGCTTGACCCGCAGCTGCCGGCCCTCCTTGGCGGCGACCTCGAGCTTCTTCGCCAGCCCTCCCTCGGGCAGGGACTGGTGGGCGTTGCGCAGGAGGTCGTCAGCCGGGGCCATGGGGGCCCAATGCTAGAGTCCAAGGCCCTTTCCGGGGCAGCTGCCGCCACCCCGCGACCTCCTCGCCCGCACCTGAACCAGCGGGCGTCAACGCCGCCATGAGCGACCCGACCGGAACGCATCTCGCACCCGTGCCCGACCTGCCGCCGGCCGGCGAGGACGGCCCGCGCCCCAAGCGCCGGACGAAGATCAAGAAGCTGCGGCTGCTGGCGATCCTGCTGCCGCTGGCCGCGCTGGCGATCGTCTCCACGCTCTTCGGGATGATGATGGCCGTCGCGTCCGACCTGCCGTCGCTGGAGCAGCTGCCCCAGGTCGCCAAGCGCAAGAACTCGGTCCTGACCGACATCAACGGCAAGCGGCTGACGACGCTGACCTCCAACCAGGGCCGGATCATCGTCGACGACGACCAGATCTCGTCCTATGACAAGTACGCGGTCATCGCGATCGAGGACAAGCGCTTCTACGAGAACTCCGGCGTCGACCTCAAGGGCATCGCGCGCGCGTTCGTCCAGGACGTCGTCCAGGGCCGCCAGGCGCAGGGCGGCTCGACCATCGCCCAGCAGTTCGTCAAGAACGCGCTGCAGGCGCAGTCCAAGCGCACGGTCTTCGAGAAGCTGCGCGAGGCCGCGATGGCCTACCACCTGACGCGCAAGTGGTCCAAGGAGCGGATCCTCACCGAGTACCTCAACACGGTGTACTTCGGCAACGGCGCCTACGGGATCGAGGCC
>JAATFK010000223.1 GCA_015655225.1 Solirubrobacterales bacterium
GACCTGCTCACCGCGAATGCGGATCTCGTAGGTCTTGACGCGGGGTCGGTCGGGCACGGGTGAGATGCTGCCCGCGACGAGAGTTAGCAGGCGCCACCCGAAGCGGTATATCGCGATCTGCGTCGGGTCGTCCCGCCCGCCACGGTGACGCGGCTGCGTCGCAGGCCGGCCCCATTCCGCCCCGTCCTGGGGCTGCCGTGAGCTGGAGGCTCACTCCGAATCTCAACGTGGTGCCGAACGCGCGTTCCGCCATCGCTCGGCCTTCGGGGATCGCCCGCGATCTCCCAGGACCGATGAGTCGATGCCCGGTTGACACTGCTCTATGTCGAGGCGGTCGAGACAGGCGAGATCTCCGTGAACCACCTCGTGATGTGCCGCTTCGCCGACGCTCGCGTCGCCCCGAGTGAACTGGCCGCACTCGCCGAAAAGCTCCCCCAGGAGCCGCAGCCGTGAAATCGGTCGCGCAGAGCCCGCAGCACCGCACGCTCGGCCACGCCGTGCGGTTGCTGCGCGGTCGGTGCGGCCTCTCCCAAGACGCACTCGCAGACCGCCGCAAGCTCCGGCGCAATCACGTCGGGACGATCGAACCGGCCAGGTCAACCCCATCTTCCGGACCCGCCCACAACTCGCCGACGGACTCGAAGCCTCGCTCTCCCACGCCGCAGGTCGTGTTCTCCTCAGCCGGCGTCGCGAGTGCGGAAACGCGTGGCATTCTCTCGTTATATATAGTATGGTGTGCTCAGGAGGAGGTCACCACCGCTACCGTCGACGGCACATCTTGCCGTTCGCGGTCGCTCGGCTCGCCGGCGGCAGGTCGTCCGGAGAAGCCGGTCGCTCGACGCGCCCGCGTCTGCGGCCGGTGCCCTTCTCGCGCCCCCACACTCAGCGACGGAGGTCATCGGTTCGATGCAGTGGATGAGAACGCAGACGAGGCGGATGGCGGGCTGGCGTGCTTCGATTGTGATCCTGGCCTGTGCTGTGGTCGCGCTTGCCGGATGCGGTTCGAGCTCCGGCTCGAGCAGTGGGAGCAACTCGAGCAGCGGGACCAGCTCGAGTGGCTCGGCCAGAGGATCGCCGATCAAGCTGCTCGCCTCGGCATCGGTCGGAAGTCCGCTGGCGGACTTCCCCGAAGTGCAGGTCGCGGCGCAGGCGGCAGCGGACGAGATCAACAAGGCCGGTGGCGTCAACGGCCACCCGCTCGACGTCGACTTCTGCAACACCCGGTCCGACGCGAACCAGTCGCAGGTGTGCGCACGACAGGCCGTGAGCGGGAAGGACGCCGCGGTCGTCGGTCTCGCCACCAACTTCAGCAACCTGATGCTCCCGATCCTTCAGTCCGCAAGCATTCCCGCCGTCGGCCTGTACACGCTCGGCGCCCCGATCGATCGGCAGAGCCCGGACGTGTTCGCGTTGAACGGCGGCACGACCGGCAACTTCCTGGCGGACCCGTATGGACTCGTCGCCGAGGGCAGAAAGAAGCTCGCGATCGCCGTGCTCGACGTCCCGGAGGGCATCGCGAACGGCCAGTCCGTCGCGAGCATCGCGCCAAGAGCCGGGATGCAGGTCGTCGGGACGGTGAAGATCCCGGCCACCGGTGTCTCCGACTACTCGACCTACGCCGCGCAGCTCGCCAAGCTGAGAGCGGACTCCGTCGTTCTGGTCGTCGGCCCATCCGTCGAGGTCGCGCTGATGAAGGCCTCGCACGCACTCGGCTTCGACCCCACCTGGAGTGCGCACTCGATTCTCTTCGGAGAGCAGGACGCCGCGCAGGCCGACGGCCTCGCGGAGGGGATGGTGATCGCCTCGCCGTACCCGTCGATCCGCTCCACCAGCGATCCCCTGATCGCCGCGTTCACGAAGAGCTTGAAGGCAGCCGGAACGGACCCGCAGACGAGCTCCGCAAAGTATGCGCATTGGTCGGTTGGCATCAACGCATGGCTGTCGGTCTACGCGGTCGCCGCCGCGGCGAAGGGCATCAAGGGCGATGTCACCGGCGCCTCGCTGACGCAAGCGCTCAAGCAGAGCGGCACCCTCTCGCTGCCGGGCGGCATCAGTTGGAATCCCAGCGCGGCCGGCCCTTCCGGCTATCCGCGGTTCGCTCAGATGACGAGCTACTTCGTGACGATCAAGAACGGCAGACTGGCAACGCTCCCGATCAAGCCGGTCGACGTCGCGACGAAGCTGAGATAGCGGCCGAGTCGATCATGCAGATGAGGAGACTCGACCGATGAACGACGCCATCCAGTTCGCGATCATCGGACTCGGGACCAGCGCTGCCTACACATTGCTGGCCCAGGGGCTGGTCCTGATCTACCGCGGCTCCGGTGTCGTCAACTTCTCGCAGGGAGCGCTGGCGATGGCGGCGGCGTTCCTCTTCTATCACTTTCGACAAGAGGCCCATTGGGCGGTCGTGCCAGCGATCGTTGTCTCAATTGCGGCCGTCACCGTGCTCGGCTGGGTCGTTCAGCGAATCATCATGCGCCCGTTGCGTGGCGCGTCGCCGTTGACGCGCGCCATCGCCACGCTCGGGCTGCTGGTCCTGCTGCAGGGCATTGCGACTCTCATCTGGGGCGTGCAGCCGAGAGGCGTCGACGGGTTCCTACCGACGACCGCGCTGCACGTCGGCGGCGTCGTCGTCAGCCTGGACAAGTTGATCCTCTTTGGAATCGCGCTCGTCCTTACGATTGTCCTGTGGGCGGGATCGAAGTTCACGACGCTCGGCCTCGCGATCTCCGCCAACGCGGAGAATCAGCGAGCGGCCGCGACGCTCGCGTGGTCGCCCCACCAGCTGGGGTCGTTGACGTGGAGCGTTGGCGCGGGACTGGCCGCCCTCGCGGGGATCCTGATCGTCCCGAACACCGGCGCCGACGCCGGACAGATGCCGTTGCTCGTGATCCCCGTGCTGGCGGCGGTGCTGATCGGCAACTTCGAGTCGTTTCCCCTGACCCTGTTCGTGTCGATGGTGATCGGCATCGCACAGGCGGAGATCGCCCAGTACTGGAGCCTGACGGGCGCGGCCCAGACACTGCCCTTCATCATCATCATCGTCTACCTGCTCGTGCGTCCCGCGCGGGTGGGCGGACGCACGCAGATCATCGAGCGGCTCCCGCGGCTCGGGAGCGGGCGTGTTCGTCTGCGCTGGTTCCTTCCGGCGGTGGCGGCCGGCGCGCTGCTGCTCGGGCTGACGACCTCGACGGACCTGCTGAGCGCGCTGACGGTGACGTTCGGATGGTCGATCGTCGTGCTGTCGATCGTCGTGCTCGTCGGCTTCGCGGGACAGCTCTCGCTCGCCCAATTCGCGATCGGCGGAGTCGCGGCGCTCTTGGCCGGGCAGATGGTGGTCCATCTCTCGATGCCGTTCTGGGCAGCCGCGCTGCTCGCCGTCGTCGTCTGCGTTCCGATCGGCCTGCTCTTCGCCCTCCCGGCACTGCGGACGCGCGGGATCAGCCTCGCGATCGTGACGTTGGGCCTCGGTGCCGCGGTCTCGCAGATGGTCTTCAGCAGCGAGTCCCTCTCGGGAGGCTTCGCCGGGCTCCAGGTCGGTTCGCCGACGCTGTTCGGATGGCCCGTCGACACGATCCTGCATCCAACCCGGTACGCGCTGCTCGTCTACGCCTGCTTCGTCGTCGTCTCCCTGATGGTCGCGGCGCTGCGACGCGGCGCTGCCGGCAGTCGCCTGATCGCGATTCGCGCGAATGAGCGCGCCGCCGCCGCCCTTGGGGTGAACGTGCTCGGGGCGAAGCTGTACGCGTTCGCGGTCGCGGCGGGCCTCGCGGCGCTTGGCGGCGTCCTGCTCGCGTTCATGAACCAGAACCTGACGTTCGACTCCTACACGCCTCTGCAGTCGGTGCTGACGGTCGCGTACGGCATCATCGGCGGCGCCGGCTTCCTGGTGGGCGCGCCGGCGGGTGCGATCCAGGCGCCCGGCGGGTTCGGCGGGTGGATCCTCAACGAGGCGATCCCGTCCGCCAGCCCGGTCTGGCTGACGGTGATCGCCGGCGGTTCGTTGCTCCTGCTCGTGGTGCTCCAGCCCGACGGCGTCGTCGCGGCGAACATCGAGCAGGCGCGCTGGCTCGCACGTCGACTCGGCTTCGGTCGCAAGCGCGCTCCGCGGGGTGGCACGGACTTCACGCCGGTGACCGGCGCGCGGCCGCGCTCGCGTGCGGCGACGCTCGCGGTGTCCGGGCTCGTCGTGCGCTTCGGCGGACGGGTCGTGGCTGTCGACGACGTTTCGATCGACGTCCGTCCGGGCGAGATCGTCGCGCTGATCGGTCCAAACGGAGCGGGGAAGACGACGTTGATCGATGCGGTCGCCGGCTTCGTTTCGCCGGCCGCGGGAGAGATCCGTCTGAACGGAGAGCGGATCGACGGCCTGTCGGCCTATCGCCGAGCCCGCGCGGGTGTCAGCCGCTCCTTCCAGTCGCTGGAGCTGTTCGAGAGCAGCACTGTGCGGGAGAACCTGTTCGTCGCCTCTGACGAGGGGAGCGCGTGGCGCTACATTCGCGACCTGGTTGCTCCCAAGCGCCTCGAGCTCGGTCCAGAGGCGGTTCGAGCCGTCCAGGACTTCGAGCTGGTCGACGACCTCGACACGCCCGTGGGGGACCTCTCCTATGGGCGACGGCGCCTCGTCGCGATCGCACGCGCGGCGGCCTCGCAGCCCGGCGTGCTGTTGCTCGACGAACCGGCCGCAGGGCTCAGCAGCCATGAGACGGACGAGCTCGGACAGACGGTCCGCAGACTGGCGCGGGAGGCCGAGCTGGGCGTGCTCGTCGTCGAGCACGACATGTCCTTCGTCATGGGGGTGTGTGATCGCGTCGTCGTGCTGAACTTCGGACGCAAGATCGCCGACGGCACGCCAGCCGAAGTCCGCTCGGACCCGGCGGTCGTGGCGGCCTACCTCGGCGAGCCCTCGGTCGAACGGCCGGTGTCGGCGCGGTCTTCTACCCCGGTCACCGGAGTCGGCTCCACGGACGAAGGCGGCTCGCGATGACTCCGCTGCTCAGCACCGAGCACCTGGATGCCGGATACAAGGGGCATCCGTTCGTTCGCGACGTCACGCTCGAGGTCGGCGCCGGAGAGGTCGTCGCGTTGCTGGGACCGAACGGCGCCGGCAAGACGACGACGCTGCTCACCCTTGCCGGCGAGCTCGCACCGCTCGGCGGAGCCGTCTCCGTCGATGGCGCTCCCACGAGCGCCCCGTTGCACCGGCGGGCCGAGCAAGGACTCGCCTTTGTGACGGAGGAGCGCTCGGTCTTCATGCGCATGTCGGTGGCGGACAACCTGCGCGTTGGCCGATGTGACCGCGATCGAGCGCTCGCCCTGTTCCCCGAGTTGCGTCCCCTGCTCGATCGCCGTGCCGGGCTGCTCTCCGGGGGGGAGCAGCAGATGCTGACGCTGGCGCGGGCGCTGACGCGCCCGACGCGGCTGCTGCTGATCGACGAGCTGTCGCTCGGGCTCGCGCCGCTCGTCGTCGAGCGCCTCCTGCAAGCGGTCCGCGGTGCCGCGCTCGAACGGGGCCTCGGTGTGCTCTTGGTCGAGCAGCACGTCGAGCAGGCGCTTCGCTACGCGGATCGTGCGTACGTCATGCGGCGCGGCGAGATCGTCCTGTCGGGCAGCGCCGAGACCCTTGCCGGCAGGATCGGTGAGCTCGAGCAGTCCTATCTCGAGGGCGTCGCCGCGCCCGGCGCGAACACGTGACGATGGCTCCTACCACCAAGCCGTTATATACTATGTGTAATGTCTGATCCAACGTCCACACTCCCACTCCTCAAAGGCGTCCGCGTGCTCGACTTCGGCTGGGTCTGGGCCGGTGCGCTCGCCGGCCAGATCATGGCGTTCCTCGGCGCGGAGGTGATCAAGATCGAGACGCGCTCGCGACTCGATTACATGCGACTGGGGCCGCCGATCGTCGGCGACCAGCCGGATCCCGAGCAGCAGCCGATGTTCCACAACATCAACCGCGGCAAATTGAGCTTCAGTGTCGACTTCCGGACCGACGAGGGACGTGGGCTGATCTTGGACCTCGTCGAGCGTTGTGACGTCGTCGTCGAGAACTTCTCACCCGGGGTCCTCGAACGTTGCGGTCTTGACTACGACCAGCTTCGCGCGCGCCGTCCCGATGTCGTGATGCTGTCGCTGTCGGCGGGAGGGCACAGCGGCCCGTTGCGCGACATGCGTGGATACGCCTCGACGATCGCGGCCTACAGCGGGCTCGACTCGCTCGCTGGGTATCCGGGCGAAGAGCCGCTCGGGATCCAGCAGTCCTATCCGGATCCGAACGCCAGCCTGCACGGCCTGGTCGGCATCCTCGCTGGCCTGCATCGCCGCGAGCTGACCGGCGAGGGTGACCACATCGACATGTCGCAGTTGGCGGCCGGCATGGCCACGGCCGGCGAGGCGATGGCGGCGCTCGATCTCTTCGGTGCGCAAGAGGGCACGCTCGGCAACGAGGGGCCCGGCGACGAGCTCGTCCACGACTGCTTCCGCTGCGCGGGCGCCGACAATTGGGTCGCGGTCGAGGTCGCTGACGAGGCGGAGCTCGCGTGCCTCGCGGCTGTGGTGGGTCTCGGGGCCGCCGACGTCGGCGACGTCGAACGAGTGATCGAAGCGCTCGCTCGCTGGTGCGAGGACCGCGATCACATCGAGGCGATGGAGGCGCTTCAGGCGGGCGGTGTCGCCGCCGGCGCGGTCACGACAGCCGAGGATCGCTTCAACAACCCGCATTATCGCGCTCGGAACGCGTACATCGAGACCGAGCATCCCGTGATCGGCTGGGAGGTCGTCTACGGCGAGCCGTGGCAATGGCCGAACACGCCCGGCGTCGAGATCGAGCGCGCGCCGTTGCTCGGCGAGGCGAACGAGTACGTCGTGTGCGAATTGATCGGGCGCAGCCCCGGTGACTACGCGGCGCTGGTCGAACGCAAGATCATCTACTAGGCGGTCAGAACGATGAATCTGCTTGGAACGAGACTCACGTGCGAGACCTGCGGCGCGCAAGCCGTGGTGATCCACGATGGTGATGGCACGCTCGAGTGCCACGGCGTTGCGATGGTCGTCGTGGCCGGCAGTGGCGACGTGGCCTCGCAGGAAGCGCGGCGCGCGAGCAGCAAGGGGTCGGGCGGCGATGACGTCGAGTACTTCGAGAGCCGCGATCGATGAACGTCGCTCTCTTGCTCGAGACGGTCGCCGCCGACCGTCCCGCAGCGATCGCGGTGCAGGACGACGACGGCCGTGACTCGTACGCTGAATTGCTTGACGGTGCCCGTGGTCTCGCCGCCTGGCTCGAGCGGGCCGCGCCGCCGGGACCGGTCGCCTTCGTCGGGACCAACCGTCGCGAGATGGTCGAGCTGCTGTTCGCAGCTGCCTATGCGGGTCGGACCTTCTTCCCGCTGAACTTCCGCATCAAGCAGGAGGAGATGGCGCGCCAACTCGCGCGCGTGGCGCCGACGCTGGCGATGGTCGGAGAGCGCAATCGCGACATGGTCACCGCAGCCGCGCGCGCGGGCGCCGTCGACTGTCGGATCCTGACGGCTGAAGCGCTGGTCGCCGAGGCGGCAGCCGCAGACGGCGATGCTGTGACGGCCCCGTTCGACGCGGCCGCGGCAGCGCTCTATCTCGCCACGAGCGGTACCACCTCGGACCCGAAGTTCGCCGTGGTGACGCACGGCAACCTCTTCGAGTACGTGGTCAACACGGTTGAAGCTGCCTCAGCGGATGCCGGCGAGGCGGTGCTCGTCTCCGCACCGACCTACCACATCGCCGGGATCGCTCAGCTCCTGGGGAACGTCTTCCGCGGGCGCCGGATCGTCCTGATGTCGCAGTTCGACGCGCTCCGCTGGCTGGAGCTGGTGCGCGACGAGGAGATCACGCACGCGATGGTCGTCCCGACGATGCTGCGCCGGATCCTCGATCTTCTCGACACCCGGCCCGACCTCGCTCCTCGCACGCTCGTCAGCCTGTCGTATGGAGGGGCGAAGGCGCCACCGGGACTGGTCGAGCGCGCGCTCCGCACGCTGCCCGGCCAGGTCGGACTGAGCAACGCGTTCGGGCTGACCGAGACGACGTCGACCGTCGCCGTGCTCAGCCCCGAGGACCACCGGCGTGCGATCGCGAGCGACGATCCGGCCGTGCGCGCGCGGCTCGACTCCGTCGGGCACCCGATCCCCGGCGTCGAGGTCATGATCATGCGGGCCGACGGCTCTGCCGCTGAGCCCGACGAGCAGGGCGAGGTCTGCATCCGCGGCGGGCACGTCTCGCCCGGCTACCTGGGCAAGCGCGCGGCGCTGGACGACGCCGGCTGGCTGCACACTGCCGACCAGGGTCGCCTGGATGCCGACGGTTACCTCTTCCTCGGACGACGGGACGACGACGTCATCATCCGCGGCGGCGAGAACGTCGATCCGACCGAGATCGAGGCGGTCGTGCTGTCCCACCCGGCGGTCTCCGACGTCGCGGTCGTCGGCGTCCCCGACGCGGAGTGGGGGGAGGCGATTGGCGCGCTCGTCGTGGGCGACTCCGAGACCTCGACCGACGACCTGCAGCGGTGGGTTCGCGAGCGTCTGGCCGGCTACAGAGTGCCGGCCCTCGTTCATTGGACCGAGGAGCTTCCGCGGAACGAGATGGGCAAGCTGGTGCGCCGCTGGGCGCGTCAGGAGATCCTGGTCGGCCTCGACCACGCCGAGGAGGAGGACGTATGAGCAAGCTCGGAAAGCGCTATCGCTGCGTCAGCTGCGCCACCGTCGTACTGTGCCTCAGACCGAGCGCTGAGGAGTTCAGCTGCTGCGGGGAGACGATGCGCGAGAAGGACATGGAGGAGCTTCCCTCCGGCGACTAGCCGGAGAGCGGGCCGACGCCGATTCCGCGTCTACCATCACACAGCCAATGAGCACGAACCCATTAGACGGCATTGAACTCGGCGCCAATAGCGGCTCGTTCGAGACGAAGACCACCTACGTCTCCTCACGGCTGCGCGAACTGATCATCGGCGGCCAGCTCGAGCCGGGCACCCGCATCCGTCAGAACGAGATCGCCGAGGCGTTCAACGTCAGCGCGACGCCGGTCCGTGAGGCGATCCGCCAGTTGCAGAGCGAGGGCTTCATCGACTCCTCGCCGCACATGGGCGCTCAAGTTGCCAATTCGAGACACGAGAACCTCGCCGAGGTCTTTCACTTGCGGGCGCTGCTCGAGGCGAGGCTGACCTCGTTCGCCGTTCCTCACCTCACGAAGTCCGACTTGGCGGAGCTGCGCAAGCGCGCCGCCGCCTTCCGCAAGGCGGTCAGAGCGAGAGACCCGACCGAGTTGCGGCAGACCAACTATCGACTCCACCGGAAGATATGGGAGGCAGCGCAGCAGCCGGTCACGCTCGAGCTGGTGAACGGCCTGTGGGCGAGATTCCCGCGCGAGATCATCAGCGTCGTTCCGGGTCGCGCGCTGCGCTCGGCGCGCGAGCACGACGCGCTCCTCAAGGCGCTCGAGGCGGGAGACGCCGACACCGCCGAGCGGCTCGTGAGCGAGCACATCCTCGGCGGCTTCAGCGACGCCCACGGCGCCGGGCTCGTCGACGTGCCCGACGGTCCCTAGCGCGAACGGAGGAGACCAGCCGATGGCGATCGGTCCGATCCAGCTGTCGGGTCTTCTGCCATACCTCGCGGTCGAGGCTACGGACCCCGAGCCGCTCGTCGTCTCCGGGACGGCGGCGGCGTGGTATCGGGCCGCCGGCTGGCTGCGCGGGCATCAGGAGGAGCTGGCGTCGATTCCGACCGCCACGATCGCGCTCGTCGAGGGGCCA
>JAATFK010000455.1 GCA_015655225.1 Solirubrobacterales bacterium
ACGTCGTCGGCCATCAGGTCGGGCACCTCGACGAGCGAGAATCTGTCGGAGATCTCGATCGCGCCGATCTGGCGCCCGACGAGGCTCGACTCGCCGGTGATCGCGCCGACGAGGTCCTGCGGGCGGATCCCGGCGCCGCGCCCGACGCCGACGAACAGCTTCGTCATCGCGTCGCCACTGCTGTTGCCCGGCCGCCCGCCGCCGCTGGAGCCCGGGCGCTTCTGGCCGGCGCCGCCTCTGCTGCCGCCGCTGCGCTCCGCCTTCGAGGGGACGACCGAGGGAATCTCCTCCTCGTCCTCGCCGCCGCCGCTGGAGGTCGCCTCGTGGGCGAGCTTGACGGCCGCGAGCGCGACCATCATCACGTCGAACTCGTCGGTCAGCGTCTCGACCACGACCCGGAAGCGGTCGAGGTCGTCCTCCAACAGGCTCTCGTGCAGCGCCGCCCTCGTCGCCTCCAGCTGACGCGCGTGCAGGTCGGCGACGGTCGGCACCTTCTCGACCGCGATCCGCTGTCTCGTCGTGCGCTCGATCGCCTTCAGCATGCGGTGCTCGCGCGGCTCCGCGAGCGTGATCGCGACGCCCTCGCGCCCGGCCCGCCCGACGCGGCCGATGCGGTGGACGTACGACTCCGGCGAGGCCGGCACGTCGTAGTTGATGACGTGGGTCAGCTGGTCGACGTCGAGCCCGCGCGCGGCCACGTCGGTCGCCACCAGCAGCTCCGCCGTCCCCGCGCGCAGCCGTCCCATCACGCGGTCGCGCTGCTCCTGGTTCATGCCGCCGTGCAGCGCCTCGGCGCGGTAGCCGCGGCCGTTGAGCGACTCGGTCAGGCTGTCGACCTCGTCGCGCGTGCGGCAGAAGACGATCGCGGCGGTCGGGCTCTCGACGTCGAGCACGCGGCCGAGCGCCGCCGGCTTGTGCGCCCGCGCGACGACGTACGCGCTCTGGCGCACGAGCGGCGCGTCGCCCGGCGACGCCTCGCGGCCCATCGTGATCCGCACCGGGGTGCGCAGGTGTCTGCGCGCGATGCGGTCGATCCGCGGCGGCATCGTGGCGGAGAAGAGGACCGTCTGCGCCGCGTCGGGCGTGTCGTGCAGGATCGCCTCGATGTCCTCCGCGAAGCCCATGTCGAGCATCTCGTCGGCCTCGTCGAGCACGACCAGCTCGAGCGCTCCGAGTCTCAGCGTGCCGCGGCCGATGTGGTCGAGCGCGCGGCCGGGCGTCGCGACGACGACGTCCACGCCGCGCTCGAGCGCGCGCAGCTGCGAGCGGATCGGCTGGCCGCCGTAGATCGGCAGGACGCGCGCGCCGAGCCCGCGGCCGTATCTGTGGACCGCCTCGGAGACCTGCACGGCCAGCTCGCGGGTCGGCACCAGCACGAGCGCGAGCGGCGCTCTGCCGCCGCCGCCGAGCGGCAGCTTCTGCAGGATCGGGAGCGCGAACGCGGCGGTCTTGCCGGTGCCGGTCGCCGCCTGCCCGAGCAGGTCGCCGCCCGCCAGCAGGGGCGGGATCGCCTCCCGCTGGATCGGGGTCGGCTCCTCGTAGCCGAGGCCGGCGAGCGCGTCGAGCAGCTCGGGCCGCAGCGCAAGGTCGGCGAAGGTGGTCGTCTCGGCAGCGGGGGTGGTGGGCATTCGGCGGCTGGATTCCTCGATCTCGATGGCGTCGCGCCACGCGGCGCGACACCTCAGGGTGACACCTGCGCGCCGGCGGCGGCGATCAGGCCGGTCACCGGGCGTCCGGACGGGGCCCGGCCCGGTGGTACGGTCGCGTGACGATGGCCGAGTTTCGCGACGCGCGCTGGTACGTCATCCGGCGCGCGGGGAGCACGAAGCCGGCGACCTACCGCTGTCCGCTCTGCGGCGGCCGGCTGCCGGCGCTGAGCGAGCACGTGCTGGTGACGCCCGAGGGCGATTCGTCGCGCCGGCGCCACGCGCACACCGCCTGTGTGCTGCAGGCGCGCAGAGCCGGCCGGCTGCCGCTGCGCGAGGAGGTCGAGCCGCGCCGGCCGGGGCTGCTCGCGCGGTTGCTCGGCCGCGCGGGGCGCGGCGGCGGGGCCGGCTAGTTCGCGGCGGGCGCGGCGAGCGCTCTGCGCGCGGCAGCGACGAGCCCGTGCAGCACGGCGTTGAACGTGTCGGCGAGCGCGGCGTGGTGCTCGCCGATCAGCGTGTGCATGTCGCGCAGGACGACGTCCGTGCCGCCGTGGCCGCCACGGACGACCGCGAGCCGCAGCGGGATGTCGACCGCCGCCGCGAGGTCGCGGCTGAGCAGCTGCGCCCCGGCGGACGGGTTCCCGAACACGAGCGTCCAGGCCTCGAAGCCGGCGGCGCCGGCGTTCCTCATGTCGTGACCGTGGTCGACGACCGCGTACTCGTAGAGCCCTCTCGCCCGGATCGCCGCGCGCAGCGCGACGACGACGTCGGGCGGGTGGGCGTCGATCGCGAGGCGCTCGTACGCGGGCACCGACGGGCTCGCGGCGCTAGGAGCCGGCGCGCGGCGCGGTGACGCCGTGTCTGCGCAGGTAGTCGAGGTAGAACGGCCGCAGCAGCTCGGCGACCTGGCCTCTGCCCGACTCGGTCAGGTCGTCCACGTGGGCGACGAGCGTCTGGATGTCGGCGTTCGCCTCGTCGAGCTCGCCGGCGGCCGCCTCGGCGGCCGGCAGGACCTCCACGAGATCCCAGAAGAAGCGAAGGTCGACGTGGTGCCGCGCGCGCTTCACGGCGAGGTCGTGGAGCTGCTCGGAGGAGAGCGGATCGAGTCCGTCGTCGGCAGTCATGCCGCCGCAGACTATCCTGCCGAACGTGCTCCGCGTCGACCGCACCGTCAGCAGCGAAGTCCCAGCCGCGCCCGCGCGCTGCATGGAGCTGCTCGGCGACATCGAGTCCTACCCCGACTGGTCCTCGCTCGTCGCCGCGATCGACGTGCTCGACCGCGACGCGGACGGCCGGCCCTCACGCGTGAAGATGCGCGCCCAGGTGATGGGCCTCTCGGTCACGATGACCTGCGCGATCGAGCTGGGCGACGACCATGCCGCGCTGCGACGCATCCCGCACGAGGGCGCGAGCGACGAGGAGCGCTTCGACGCGGCCTGGAGCGTCAGCCCCTCGGGCGCCGGCAGCTCCGTCACGCTGCGGGTCGACGCCGGGCTCGACGCGCCGGCCGCGATCGGCCCGTTCGGCGGCCGGATCGCGAAGAAGCTCGTCGACGACCTGCTCGCCGACTTCGTCCGCGCCGTCTGAGGCCCGCCGCCCGCTAGTCGGCGGTGCGGTCGTCCTCGCCCTCGGGCGCCACCGAGGCGCGCTCGACCGCGGTGCCGGAGGCGAACGCGGGGAAGACCATCAGGAGCAGGGCGGTCGCGCCCGCCTCGGGGGACGCGTAGCGGTGCGGGCGGTCGGCCGCGAAGGAGACGAAGTCGCCCGCCTCCAGCTCGGCGATCGCGTCCTCGGGACCGGTCTGCACGTCGCCCTCCAGCACGAACAGCTGCTCCAGCACGCCGGTCGCGTGCGCCGGCGAGTGCTGCACCGAGCCGGGCTCCAGCTCGACCCGGTACAGCTCCAGGATCGCGCTGCCGACGTGGGTCCGGCGGATCAGCCGCGCCGTCGTCGACCAGCCGCGCATCAGCGGCCCCTCGCCCGCGCGCACGACGCTGGGCGCGTCGTCGGGCGGCTCGGAGACGAGGTCGCCGAGCGTCGAGCCGAGCGCGCGGCTGAGCGTGTGGAGGGTGTCGATCGTCGGGTTCGCGCGGCCCGCCTCGAGCTGGGTCAGCGTCCCCTTCGCGAGGCCCGCGAGCCGGCCCAGCTCGGCGAGCGACAGCCCACGGGCCCGTCGCAGGCGCCGGACGTTGGCGCCGACTGTCTCGGCCACGAAGCTCACCGCTCCCACGTTACCGGCGCGGCGGCGGGACGGCCGTGTCGACGGCGGGCCGCGCGGGCACGGCCGCGACCGTCCCGGCCGCCGCGCGCACGCTCCCCCGCGCGCGGCTGCCGAGCGCGACGCCGACGAGGATCAGCGCGAGCCCGCCGAGCGCGCGCCCGGTCACGTGCTCGTGCTCCGCGAGCGCGCCGACCAGCAGCGCGACCGCCGGGTTGAGGTAGGTCACGAGCAGGGCGCGCTGCGGGCCGGCGGTCTGCACCAGCCGCACGAAGAGGACGACCGCGAGCATCACGGCGGCGACGCCGAGCACGACGACGGCGCCGATCGCCCGCGCGCCCGGGAGCGTCGCGTGCAGCGCGAAGCAGGCCGGCGGAAGCGCGAACGGGACCGCGCCGAGAACCGCCAGCGAGCCGGTCGCGACCGGCGGCGCGTCGGAGAACCAGCGGCGCACGACGAGCGCACCGCCGGCGTACGCGAGCGCCGCGCCGAGCGCCGCGAGGCCGCCGACCGCGTCGATCCGCAGCCCCCCGGCGCCGAGCCCGGCGACGAGCGCGACGCCGGCGAGGCCGAGCGCCAGGCCGCAGCCCTGGAGTGGGGTCGGGCGCACGCCGCCGCCGAGCACGCCGAGCGCCGCCACGAACAGCGGGGTCGCCGCGATCAGGACCGCCGTCTCGCCGGTCGGGACGGTTCTCAGGGCAATCGCGACGAGCACGAGCGGCGCTGCCGTCTGCGCCAGCCCGAGCGCCAGCACCGCCAGCGGGCGCTCGCGCGCGAGCGCGATCGCGTGCGCCCGCTCGCGTCGCGAGACGGCCAGCAGCGCGAGTGCCGCGAGCCCCGCGAACAGCACCTGCGCGCCGACCACGCCGAGCGGCGCGAGGTCGTCGAGCGCCCAGCGCGTCGGCAGGTAGGAGCCGCCGCGCAGCAGCGCGACGACGACCAGCAGCAGCACCATCCCCCGAGTCATAGGGGTCAGTATACAAGTCGCTTTCGGACAGTATGGTGCGCCAGCTGGACGACTGGCTCGCGCGGAACTCTGGCCATTCGGACAATGAGATGACCGGAAGCGATCAGCACAATGGCCGCTATGACCGAGCCAACCGCACCAGCCATCCCGCTCGCGGCCGCCTCGCTCTACGGTGCGGAGGTCGCCTTTGCGACGCTCGGGGAGATCCACGCGGCGGCGCTCGCGGCCCTCGACCCCGACGTCGCCGACTTCCTCGAGAGCGGCGCCGGCAGCGAGTCGACCCTGCGCGCCAACCGCGCCGCGTTCGAGCGGCGCACGATCGTGCCGCGGCCGATGAGCGGCGTGACCGCACCCGACCTGGCGACGAGCTTCCTCGGCGTCCCGCTGCGCCTGCCGCTGCTGACCGCGCCGTTCGGCGGCGACGCGCTGTTCGGCGCCGAGGGCCACCGCGCCGTCGCCCGCGCGAACGCGGCGCGCGGGATCGCCTCGATCGTGCCGGAGGCGGGCTCCTTCTCGCTCGCGCAGGTCGCCGAGGCGGCGCCCGCCGCCGCGCGCTTCGCGCAACTGCACCCGCTGGAGCCGGTCGAGCACGTCGAGGCGATGGCGGCGGCCGCCCGCGAGCACGGCTACAGCGGGCTCTGCATCACGGTCGACTGCCCCATCGGCGGCTGGCGCACGCGCAACCGCGAGAACCGCTTCGACCCCGACCTGCGCTACTTCGCCGGCAACCTCGACGCGACCGGCACGATCGGCGTCGCGGAGCTGTTCGGGCGACTGCTGACCGGCGCCCAGTCGCGCTGGACCTGGGAACGGCTCGCGGAGGTCGCGGCCGCCGTCGAGCTGCCCTGGATCGCGAAGGGGATCCTCACCCCCGAGGCCGCCGAGGCGGCGATCGCGGCCGGCGCGAGCGCGCTCGTGGTCTCCAACCACGGCGGCCGCCAGCTCGACCCCGCGCCCGCCAGCCTCGACGCGCTGCCGGCGGTCGCCGCGGCGGTCGGCGGCCGCGTCCCGATCGCCCTCGACAGCGGCGTGCGCAGCGGCACCGACGTCTTCCTCGCGCTCGCGCTCGGCGCCGACGTGGTCGTGCTCGGGCGGCTCGCCGCCTACGGGCTCGCGGCCGCCGGCGAGGCCGGCGTGCTGCGGACGCTGGAGCTGCTGGAGGAGGAGCTGCGCACCGCGATGATCCTCGCGGGCGTCGCCTCGGTCGCCGCGTTCGAGCCGGCGTTCGCCGGGGAGCGGCCGCGATGAGCGCCGGCGAGGCGGCCGCGCCGCCCTTCGCGCCGTGGGTCGAGGCCGGCGGGATCGTCGCGACGGCGGGGATCGTGGCCCTCGAGCCGGGCACGCTGCGGCCCGTCTGCGACGACGTCGAGGGCCAGGCGCGCTGGGTCCTGACGGAGCTCGACGAGCTGCTCGCGGACGCCGAGGCCGAGGGCGCCCCGCTGCGGCTCCTGCGGGTCGAGTGCTTCCTCTCCGACCGCGCCTGGTTCGCCGCTTGGAACGCCGCCTTCGCCGACCACTTCGGGCCGTCCGCACCGGCCCGCACCACCCTCGTCAGCGAGCTCGTCCTCGACGGGCTGCTGATCGAGGTCCAGGCACTGGCCGCCCGCGACGCGGGCGCCCGACCAGCAGCAACCGACTGACCACGCAGGACCGATCCCATCGCGACCCAGGGGGGCCAGATGAACTTGCATTCGGTGTTGGAGGGCTATACGGCGGCGCAGATGGTCGTCGCCGCCGACGACTTCGGCTGGTGGACGAAGCTGGAGGGCGCGAACGGCGCCGGCGTCGTCGTCGCCGAGGACGGGGCGCTGCCGCAGACCGTCGCCCGCGCGCTCGTGCGGGCCGGCTGGCTCGAGCCCGACCCCGACGAGGTCGCACAAGCGGAGGCCGGGGCCGGCTCCGGGACGGGAGCGCGGTTCCGGCTCTCCGACGAAGGGCGCGAGGTCGCCCACAACCGCGGCTTCGTGCGCGTCGTCGCACGCGGCTGGATGCCGACGTTCCACGCGCTCGACGAGGCGCCGGTGCACGCGCCGATGCTGCCGGCGCAGACGCAGCCGGAGGACGTCGCGCGCGGCTGCACCGACATCGCGCGTCGCTGTCCGGAGACGTTCCGCGTGATCGCGGAGCGGCTGCGGGCCGACCCCGGGACGACGATCGACCTCGGCTGCGACGACTCCGGGCGGCTGCTGGAGCTGGCGAAGCTGGCCCCGGACGAGCGGCTCGCCGGCGTCGACCTCTCCGCGAGCGTGATCCGCCAGGCCACGCGCCGCAACGAGAAGCTCGGCCTCGCCCAGCGGGTCCAGCTGTTCCATGGCGACGTGACGCCGCGCATGCCGCCGCCCCAGTGGCTCGGCGCGCGCCTGCGCGAGCAGGTCACGACCGCGATGTCGTTCTTCCTCCTGCACCAGCTCGCGAGCGACGGCGGCGGCATCGGCGCCGTGCTGGAGGGCTGGAGCGCGTGGTTCCCCAACCTCCGCCGGCTCGTGATCGGCGACGGCCTGCTGAGCCCCGGCAGCCGGTGGGACGAGCAGCCCTGGTTCGCGCCCACCTATGAGCTGTACCACGAGCTGACCGGCGTGCGGCTGTGGGCCGAGGAGGAGTACCGCGAGGCGTTCGCCTCGCTCGGCTGGACGATCGCCGAGCGCTGCGACGTCGACCACCCGATGCTCGTGATGTACGTGCTCGAACGCTGAGCGCGCGGCCGCGCCACCCGTCGAATCCCCTGAACCGGAGACCATCCATGCACCAGCCCCACCCGAGGCGGTGGCGCGGCCCGCTGCCCGCCGCCGCCGTCGCCCTCCTCGCCACCGGTGCGCTCGCGCTCGCCGGCTGCGGCTCCACGTCGAGCAGTGACCCGGCCGCGCCGGGCGCGGCGGCCGCGGGCGGCTCGACCACGAGCGGCGGGAGAGGCGAGCTGAAGGTCGGCGTCCTGCAGATCGCGCAGGCGCAGGTGCTCGACCAGACGGTCAAGGCGTTCGAGCAGCAGCTGACGAGAGACCTCGCGCCGCGCGCCGTCAGCTTCGACGTCAAGAACGCCCAGGGGGACGACTCGCTGATCCAGAGCATCGGCCGCAACTTCACCTCCTCCGGCGACGGGATGATCGCGGTGATCGGGACGCCGGCTGTGATCGCGGTCGCGAAGCTGGAGCGCCAGAGACCGGTGATCGCGCTCGCGATGGGGGATCCGGTCGGCTCGAAGGTCTCCGACTCGCTCACCAGATCGGGGACGAACGTGACCGGCAGCATCGACTTCGTCGACCCGAGACTGATCCTCGCGCAGATCCTGCGGGTCTCCCCGAGACCGGCGACGATCGGGACCGTCTACGACCCCGGCAACGAGAACTCGGCGGTCTGGGTCAAGGCGCTGAAGGCGGCGACGGCGGCCGACGGGCTGAAGCTGAAGGAGGCGACGATCGGCGGCTCGGGGGATCTGCCGGCGGCCTCCCGCGAGGTGGCGGAGGGCTCCGACGCGGTGGTGATCGGACCGGACTCGACCGTCGTCGCCGGGATCCCGGCGGTCGCGTCCGCGACGACGGCGCACAAGCTGCCGCTCTACGTCGTCGCCGGCGACCCGACGATCCCGGGCGTCTTCGCGACGCTCGGCCCGAGCTACCCGACGCTCGGCGCGAAGACCGGCGCGCTCGCGGCGACGATCGCGAAGGGCACGAGGCCGCAGGACACGGCGTGGGTGCAGCCCGGCAGCGTCGAGTGGGGGATCAACCCGAGAACGCTCGCGACGCTCCACGTGACGGTGCCCGCCGCGGTGCTGAAGGAGGCGGGCGTCAGATGAAGCAGCTGATCCTCGACACGCTCGTCACCGGGATGCCGCTCGTCACCTCGGTGATCGGCATCTGGATGATCTTCCGCCTGCGGGAGGACTTCGACCTGACGGTCGACGCCTCGTTCGCGACCGGCGGCGCGGTCACGGCCGCGCTCCTGGTGAAGGGCAGCGGCGTCGTCCCGGCGATGCTGGTCGCGATCGCGGCCTGCGGCGCGATGGGGCTGATGACCGCCGGCCTGCACCTGCTGCTGCGCGTGCCGGTGCTGCTCGCCGGCGTCGCGATGTCGATCGGCTTCTACTCGGTCGACCTCGCGATCATGGGGACGCCGTCGGTCAGCCTCGCCGACGGCGGCACGCTCTTCAGCGGCTTCGCGAACCTCTCGCCCGACCAGGCCGACCTCGCGACGATCGGTGTGCTGAGCGCGTTCGTCCTCACGGTGCTGGTCGGGCTCGGGCTCTTCCTCCGCACCGAGATCGGCCTCGCGCTGCGCGCCAGCGGCGTGAACGCGCGGATGGCCCGCAGCCAGGGCGTGAACGTCAGAGTGCTGCTCTGCTTCTCGCTCGTCGTCGCGAACGGGCTCGCGGGCCTCTCCGGCTGCCTCGTCGTGCAGAGCGACGGCTTCGCCGACGTGAACATGGGCACCGGCACGCTGATCGCGGGGATCGGCGCGGTGCTGCTGGGCGAGCTGATCCTGCGGCCGACCGGCTCGAAGCTGCTGCGCACGATGCTCGCGCTGCTGGTCGGCGCGCTCGCCTACCGCTTCATCCTCGTCGGCGCGCTGCGGCTCGGGCTGCCCGCGACCGACCTGCAGGCGGTGACGGCGCTGACGCTCGTGACGGCGATCGCCGCCGAGCGCTACGGCCGCCCGCTGCTGTCGCTGCTGAGACGACGGATCACGACGATCGGCCCACCGTCCCGCGCTCCGCGGGCGGCCGCCGGGACGGGAGGACAGTGATGCTCACGCTCGACGACGTGCGGCTCACGTACAACGGCGGGACGAGCGCCGAGGTGCGCGCCCTGCGCGGGGTGACGCTGACGATCCCGGCGGGCGAGTTCGTCACCGTCGTCGGCTCCAACGGTGCCGGCAAGAGCTCGCTGATCAAGCTCGTGGCGGGGGAGGAGCGGCCGACCAGCGGCCGCGTCGAGCTGGACGGTCGCGACGTCACGCGGCTGCCGGTCCACCGCCGCGCCCGTGACGTGGCGCGCGTCTTCGACGACCCCCGCGCCGGCTCGCTGCCGGAACTGTCGATCGAGGACAACCTCGCGCTCGCGCTCTCCCGGGGCCAGCGCCGCCGGCTGCGCTTCGCGGTCGGCGGCGAGCGCCGCGCGCTGATGCGCGAGCGGCTCGCGGTGCTCGGGCTGGGGCTGGAGCGGCGGCTCGCGGATCCGGTCGGGCTGCTCTCGGCGGGACAGCGGCAGAGCCTCACGATGGTGATGGCCGGGCTGCGGGACCCGCGCGTGCTGCTGCTCGACGAGCACCTCGCCGCGCTCGATCCCGGCACGCAGCGGCGCGTGCTCGAGCTGACGACGGCGATGGTGCGCCGGCTCGGCTGCGCGACCGTGATGGTGACCCACAACATGGAGCACGCGATCGACGTCGGCGACCGGCTGCTGGTGATGTCGCGCGGCGAGCTGATCGCCGACTTCAGCGGCGAGCGCAAGGCGGCGCTGAGCGTCGAGGCGCTGGTCGAGACGATCGCGAGCGCCGGCGACGCGGTCTCCGACCGGATGGTGCTGCGCGAGGAGGCGGCGCCGGCGGGGGCCGGGCGCTAGCTCGGCTCGACGCGCCCGGCGTCGACCGCGGCCTGCTCGGCGGCCGCCAGCTGCTCCTCGACGAGCGCCAGCCCGGCGTCCCAGAAGCCGGGGTCGGCGAGGTCGATCCCGACCAGCTCGCCGAGCTCCTGCGGCGGCAGCGAGCCGCCGGCCGACAGCAGTCTCAGGTAGGAGGGCACGAACGACGGGCCCTCCTCGGTGTAGCGACGGTAGACCGACAGCGCCAGCAGCTGCCCGTAGGCGTACGCGTAGACGTAGCCGGGCGTGTTGATGAAGTGGGGGATGTAGGACCACCACGAGCGGTAGCCGTCGGTCACCTCGACGGCGTCGCCGAACAGCTCCGTCTGCGTCTCGGCCCAGAGGTCGCCGAAGCGCTCGACGCCCAGCTCGCCCTCCTCGCGGCGCGCCGTGTGGACGAGGTCCTCGAAGTGGAACATCGCGGTCTGGCGGAAGACGGTCGCGATCGCGCCCTCGATCGACTCGGCCAGCAGCGAGAGGCGCGAGGCGGGCGTCGAGGCGGCGTCGAGCAGCCGCCCGAAGACGAGCGTCTCGCCGAACACCGACGCCGTCTCGGCGAGCGTCAGCGGCGTCCCCTGGTGGTAGACGCCCTGCGGCCGCGCGAGCGCCGCGTGCACGCCGTGGCCGAGCTCGTGCGCGAGCGTCAGCACGTCGCGGCGGCGGGCGGTGTAGTTCAGCATCACGTACGGGTGCTGCGA
>JAATFK010000602.1 GCA_015655225.1 Solirubrobacterales bacterium
ATGAGCTGCGCGACTGCGAGACGACGAGCACGATCGCGGTCAGCGCCGCGACGCCGAGCGCCAGCACCCGTGAGCGCCCGGTCGCGAAGACGAGCGCGAGCGGGAGCACCCCAACGACCAAGCCTCCGTAGGTGATCGGATAGCCGGAGAACGAGCCGACACGCGTGCCCGGCGACTGGGCGTAGGCGTCGAGGCCCATGAGGGCGAGCGCGACGAACCCGGCGAAACCGGCGGCAGGCCAACCGCTGGCGGCGCCGAAGCGACGCGCCAGTAGGAAGACGAGGCCGCCAATGAGGAACCCGCAGACGTTCGTCTGAACCATCGCGCTGATACTGCCGGTCGTGTCACGGATCAGGACCGCGAAGCCGACGAAGAGGATCCCGTACAGCAGAGCCAGCCCGTTGCGCGGGATATGGCGACGACTGCCGGCCACCGACCACAGCCACGGCAAGAGCGGGGCCGCGGCGACGACGCCGCAGAGCACCTTCTGCGAGACGATCGGCGGCCCGGCGAGATCGGCGATGAAGGGATACCAGGGCGCGACGGCGACGATCACGATCGCCCAGGGGAACGCGGCGTCTCCGAGCACGGCAAGCGCGACGAGGGAGACGACCAGGAGGCAGAGTGCGAGGGCGATCGTCGTGTGCATCGAGACGGCCGCGCCGGCGGCGACGGCGAGCACGAGGCCACCGAGGGAGATCGCGACGTCGCGCAGCTGGAGTCGCGTCATCGCCCCACCTCGGGCAGACCGCGCACGAGCTCGACCAGACGCTCCGACTGCCGCGCGGCGTCGTAGCGCTCCTCGCAGCGCCGGCGCGCCGCGCCGGCGAGTTGTCGGCGCCGCTCGGGGTCGGCGAGCAGTGTCCGCAGCGCGTCGCCGAGCGCGCGTAGGTCGCCGACCGGCACGAGGGCGCCGGCTCGGCCGCCGTCCAGCTGGTCGGGGATCCCTCCGACGCTCGTCGCCAAGACCGGGGTGCCGCACGCCATCGCCTCGATGACCGCCCATGGCGCCGCGTCGCCGTACGTCGGCAGGCACAGCAGGTCGGCCTGCTGGTGCAGGTCACGCAGCTGGGGATCGCTCGGTCCGAGCCGGTGCACCGTCACGCCCGGACGCGGGGCGACCGGCGCCGGCGTGACGACATCGACGTCGACCTCCTCGCCGAGGGCGTCGCCGAGCGCCGACAGCAGGTCGTCGCCGCCCTTCTCATGGAAGCGTCCGCCGACGAACAGGACCCGCGGTCGCGGACGCTCGCGTCGGACAGCCGGCTGGTACGTCGTGAGGTCGAGGCCGGGATGGTGCTCGACCACACGCGCGCGGGGAGCCGTTCGCTCGATTCGCCTGCACGCCCACGCGGTCCACCCGAGCACGAGCGCTGCCCGCTGGAACGCCGCCCGCTCGAGCGCGGTGCTCGGCGCGATCTCGGCCGCGGCCGAGCGCCGCTGCGGTCGCCAGGCGGGCATCATCCACCAGTCTTCGACGGTGACGTCGACGGACAGCAGGGTGGGAAGGCGACGCATGAGGCGATGGAGCCCGAACGAGACCGAGTGGCTGTGGACGTGGAGCGCCTCGGCCGGCCAGGCCGAGAGTTCCTTGAGGATCGCCCGCCGGGCCCGTAGCGACTGGACGAGGTGGAAGCGGAGCGCTCGCGCGTCAAGGCCGGTGCGGGCGAGGGACGGTCGGGTCCAGTGGATCGCGGCGCGCGTGAGGCGGTTGCCCGGGCCGAGCGTGACGAACCGTGCCTCGACGCCGGGAAGTCGCTGCAGGTGGGGGCGAAACGACGCCTCGACCTGACCCTGTCCCATGATGTGCGAGCCGAGGTTGCCCTCGTTGAAGAAGAGGAGACGCACGAGACGAGAGACGGTATCTGACCCGGCACCCGTCAAAGGACCGGCGGACCCGAACTGCATCGGATCCGCCGGTCGATCACGCCGCTGCTGCTCAGGCGTTGTCAGCGAGCAGCTTCTTGACCTCGGTCGTGTACGCGCCCTTCGTGCTGCTGTTCAGCTGGAGGGCTCCGAAGTACTGCTCGCGGTCGGTCGAGCTGCCCGTCGCCATGCGATCGTGCGCCTGGAAGAGGTAGATCGCCGCGAGGCGGCTGCCGTAGCGGGCGCGCATCCCGGAGACGACGCCGTCGAGCGTGCTCGCCGCGGAGGCGTAGGTCATGCAGGCGTTCCACCCGAAGTTGTCGCTCAGACAGGCGCCGTTGTCGGTCGAGATGCCGACCTCTGTCACCCAGATCGGCAGGTCCG
>JAATFK010000332.1 GCA_015655225.1 Solirubrobacterales bacterium
CCCTACTCCGGCTGGGCGCGCGCGGCCTCGTCGGCCTGCACCGGATAGCCGGCCGGCAGCGCGGCGAGCGTCGACGGCGGCGGGATCGCTTGCGCGAGGCCCCGCGTCGGCCGGGGCCGGCGGGCGCGGTAGCCGGCACGCGTCCACTCGACCAGCTCGCCGCCGGCGACGACGGCGGGCGTCGCGTCGTCGAGCAGGACGAAGGCGCCGTCGGGCAGCTGCGTCCACGGCAGCTCGTGCAGGCGGCGGCGGTGGGTCCCGCGCACGATCCGCTCGCCGTGCAGGGTCCGGTTCAGCTCCTTCGCCGACGGCAGCGCGCCGCCGCGCTCCTCTGCCCAGGCGACGCGGTAGGCGTCGTAGCTCGCGCGCCGGCACTCGGCGCAGGGGCGGTGGCCGGCCGCGAACGAGACGGCCTCGTCGTGGAAGTAGAGGAAGGTGTAGTGGCCGGCTTGCCACTGCTCGTGGAAGCGGCCGCGGAACTCCAGCGCGCACGTGATCCAGAGGTCGCTCGCGTGGAAGCGGACGATCTCGTGGCCGCGGTGCAGGATGCCGCGGTTGCCGGTCCAGGCGCCGCGCAGCGGGAACGCCTCGATCTCGCCGAGCGGGGTGACGCGGTTGCGGGCGGGGGTGACCTCCCGGACGGGGCCCATCGCTTCATGATGGATGAACGTCGCGGGGATGCGGAATGGTCCTCGGCGACGGCCCACCCCGAGAGCGAGGACGAGACGTGAGCGACGACATCATCAGCTGGGGCGAGATCGCCGTCATCTGGACCGACGGCCGCTACCGCATCCACCTCGAAGCCCTGCTGCACGAGCGCGCGGCCGCCCGGCTCGAAGCCCATCTCCGGGAGGTGCTGTCGACGGTCGCGCCCGGCGAGACGATCACGACCGGCGACTTCGAGCCCGGCTGGATCAGCCGCGATGGCCACAAGCCACGGCCGACGAAGCTCTCGCTGCTGGTGGAGCGGTCGTTCTTCGACACGATCGACCCCGTCGCGTTCCGCCAGCGCCTGGAGGACGCGGTCCGCACGACGCAGGCCGACGCCGAGCGCGAGCAGGCCGCCGATCTGACGGTGATCCAGGCCTGGCTCGACCGGCTCGGCGCGGCCGGCTGACGTGCTCGCGCGCTAGAAGCCGACCGCGCGGAGGTCGTGCGTCTCCTTGAACTTCACGCCTCTGCAGTCCGCGACCGACGTGCCGGCGTGCGTCACCTTGCCCGTCAGGACGAGGTGGATTCTGGTGGCGCTGATCACCTTCCCGGTCCAGCGAAACGAGATGCCGATGTCGTCCGGGACGTCCCGGGCGCCCGGGACGTAGTTGTTGTAGTCGAGCTTCCCACTGAGAGAACTGCCCTTCAGCTTGAGGTCGTTGAAGTACGACCAGACGCCCGGCGTCTCGGGTGCGATCTCGTCGCAGTACTTCTTCTTGACCATGAACTGGATCGACAGGACGTGCCCGGTCGCCGTCGCGACGTCGGGACAGGTCGTGTACGTCTTCGGATGCGGCGCCGTGCAGCGGGCGTAGCGGCCGGAGAGGGTGACCTTCTTCGCGGCGGCGCCCGAGCCGGCGGGAAGGCACATCAGGAGGGCCGCGACGGCGGCGGCGGCGAGGAGGGATCGGATCGGCATGAGAGGAGATTAATCGGCGGCGCGGGAGCCCGCCGGACGGGGATACGCAGACCGCGTAGCCGCCGTTCGATGTCGTCCTCGCGCCACCGTAGACTGCCACCGCATGCGCATGCCGACGATCGTGGTCGCAGGGCTGCTGGGCGTGGCCGGGCTCGCGCTGGCGGCGCCCGCGCTCGCGGACGACGTCGGCTCGACGCCGCTGCGGCAGCTCGGCTCGAACCCCGCCGCCTACTGCAAGGGCCCGCTCCAGTCGGTCTGCGCGACCGTGCAGACCACGCGCGACGACTCCGGCACCTTCGTCGTCACGGTCTTCGCGCCCGCGAAGGACGCGATCCGAAGCTTCGACCTCGACTCGGGCACCGCCGCGAAGAAGCCGCGGCCGAAGGCGATCTGCTCCGCGCACGGCACCAGAAGCGCGCCCGAGTACCAGGAGGGCAAGTTCTTCGTGACGCGCTGCACCGAGCCGATCAAGGCGGCCCGCAAGGCGACCTACTGCTTCGCCGGGCTCGGCCGGATCCCCTCGACGCAGGGCGCGAGCGTGACCTACCCGCTCTACCTCGACGCCGGGGACGCCGGCGCCGACTCGGTCACGAGCATCCCGAGCACGTCGAAGTGCCCGGCGGGCGTCGCGACGCGCAAGCGTCCGAAGTAGACGCCGCCCTCAGCGCCGCAGATCCACGACCGGGTTGCGCAGCGTCCCGATCCCCTCGACCTCGGTCTCGATCACGTCACCGTCGGCGAGCGAGCGGACCGGGTCCATGAACTCGCCGCAGCCCCATGGGGTGCCGGTCAGGATCACGTCGCCGGGGAGCAGCGTGAAGCTGTGGGAGCAGAACGATACCAGCTCGGCGACGCCGAAGACCATCTCGGCCGTCGTCGAGTCCTGCACCGTCTCGCCGTTGACGCGCGTGCGCAGCGCGAGCGCCTGCGGGTCGGGGATCTCGTCGGCGGTCACGACGACGGGGCCCAGCGGGCAGAAGGTGTCGAGGCTCTTGCCGCGCACCCACTGGCCGTCGGCGAACTGCACGTCGCGCGCGGAGACGTCGTTGGCGACCGTGTAGCCGAAGACGTGGTCGAGCGCGTCCTCGGCGGCGACGCGGCTCGCGCGGCGGCCGATCACGGCGGCCAGCTCGACCTCCCAGTCGACCTTCGTCGCGTACGCCGGAAGGTGCACCGGCGCGCCCGGCCCGATCACGGCGTTGCGCGGCACCTTGAGACC
>JAATFK010000142.1 GCA_015655225.1 Solirubrobacterales bacterium
CCGGCATCTCGGGCGCGATCCAGCACAAGGTCGGGATGCAGTCCTCGGAGAACATCGTGGCGATCAACAAGGACGCGAACGCCCCGATCTTCGAGTTCTCCGACCTCGGGATCGTCGGTGACCTGAACAAGATCCTGCCGAAGCTGACCGAGGCCGTGAAGGCCAAGAAGGGCAGCTGATCATGGCGTCCGCCAGCAAGAGGAGCACGGTCCCGGCGGACTATCCGCCGCCGGTCGACTCGCCGGACGAGTTCGTCAAGCACGGGCTCGACGGCGAGGACGAGCGGATCGACGTCGGCGTCGCGATCGTCGGCGGCGGCACCGCCGGCCTGGCGACCGCCAACCGCCTGCTGCAGCTGCTGGCGGACGACCCGGCCTTGATGGAGCAGCTCGGCGAGGTGCCGGTCGCCGTGCTGGAGAAGGCGAGAACCTGCGGCGGGCACAACCTCTCTGGCGCCGTGATGCGCCCGGGGCCGCTGGAGGAGCTGTTCCCCGACCTGTCGCGGGAGGAGTGGCGCAGAGAGGGCTTCGCGTTCGGCGAGGTCACGAAGGAGGCCGTCTACCTCCTGCCGACCGCCAAGTCGAAGCTCCGCATCCCGCCGCCGCCGCCGTTCAGAAACCACGGCAACGAGGTCGTCTCGGTCGCCGCGCTGGCGCGCTTCCAGCAGCGTCAGGCGGAGGAGGGCGGCGCCTACATCCTGACCGAGACCTCGGCGACGCAGCTGGTCGTCGAGGACGGCGCGGTGCTCGGCGTCCGCTCCGGCGACAAGGGCCGCGGCAGAGACGGCCAGCCGCTCGGCAACTTCGAGCCCGGGACCGACATCAGAGCATCGGCGACGGTCCTCGCGGACGGCTGCTGGGGCTCGCTGACGGGCGCCGCGATCCGCGAGTTCGACCTCGCCAAGAACCGCGAGCCGCAGGTCTGGGAGCTGGGCGTCAAGGAGGTCTGGAAGGTCCCGAAGGCGCTCGATCGCGTGATCCACACGATCGGCCCCTGGCCGCTCAAGCTGTCGGCCAAGTACGGGCAGATCGGCGGCACCTGGATCTACCCGATGAAGGACGAGAGAACGGGGGACGACCTCGTCTCGATCGGCTTCGTCGTCGACCTCGAGTACGCCGACGCGACGACCTCCGCGCACGACCTGCTGCAGCTCTTCAAGCAGCACCCGCTCGTCAGAGGCATCCTCGAGGGCGGCGAGCGCGTCGGCTGGGGCGCGAAGGCGCTCCCGGGCGGCGGCTACTGGTCGGTGCCGAAGCTGACGATGCCGGGCGCGCTGCTGGTCGGCGACGCCGGCGGGCTCGTCGACACGGTCTCGCTGAAGGGCGTCCACCACGCGATCCGCTCCGGCAGACTCGCGGCCGAGGCGATCTATGCCGGCCTCAGAAACGTCACGTCGTTCGACGCCTACGAGGAGGCGCTGTTCAGCTCGGCGACCGGCAAGGAGCTCTACCAGGTCCGCAACGGCCGCCAGCCGTTCCAGAAGGGCTTCATCAGAGGCGCGCCGCTCGTCAACCTCGCGATCGCGACGAGAGGCAGACTGCCGGGCGGCACGCTCAACTGGCATCGCAACGACGCGAGAGCGATGTTCGTCGGCGACACCGCCAAGCGCTATCCGAGACCGGACGGCAGATACACGTTCGACAAGCTCTCGAGCGTCTTCATCACCGGCAACGCGACCCGCGACGACGCGCCCAACCACATCCGCGTGCAGAAGCGCGTTCCGCGCGAGATCGCGGAGACGTGGAGATGGATGTGCCCGGCCGGGGTCTACGAGATCCCCGACGACGCGCCCGAGACCGGCGACGTCGACGTGATCGTCAACTACACGAACTGCGTGCAGTGCGGCGCGATCACGGCGAAGGGCGGCCGCCTCACGCCGCCCGAGGGCGGCGACGGGCCGCTCTACCAGCTGACCTGAGCCGAGATGTGAAGCGCGTGGGTCCGCCGCGGGCGGATCCACGCAACTTCTCCGTCGCGCTCCGGTTTAAGCGTGACGATGACGCGCCCCTGCCGCATGCGGGGCGCCTTCTTGGTCACCGTGATCGTCCTCCTCGTTGCCGCGGCGCTCGCCGGGGCGGCTGGGGCGGCTGTCCCGACCGGGAACGCGCTCCCCTCCGACGCCGAGCTGACGAGCTGCAAGGCCTCGCCGAAGATCGCCGCGCGCTCGGTCGCGGTCGCGACCTCGATGGCGCCGGTCGGCAGCGGCCGCTCGCTGCTCGTGAGAGTCGACCTCTACCAGCGGCCGCTCGACGGCGGCCGCTGGATGCGGCGCGGCGACGTGCCCCGGCTGGGGACCTGGACGCCGCCGAGCGACCCGACGATCGGCAGCCGCCCCGACGACGTCTTCAAGTACCGCCAGGCCGTCGGCCGCCTCGCGGTCCCGTTCGCGTACCGGTTCAGAGTGGGGTTCCGTTGGGAGGACGCCGACGGCGACGTGGTGCGGAGCGCTTCGTCCTGGACCGGCGTCTGTCGTGAGCCCGACCTCAGGCCCGACCTGACGGTGGTCCGGGTGCGGCAGTCGGCCGCGCCGCTCGTGCCCTCCGCCATCCGGTACTCGATCCTGGTGAAGAACGTCGGCGTCGGGTCCGCTCGAGGGATCGCGGTCGCGGCGCAGTTCCCCGGCAGCGAGAGGGATTTGGGACCGGCCGTGACGCAGACTGTTCCGCGGCTGGCGCCGCGGCAGTCCGTGTGGATCGGGTTCACCGGGGCCGGGTGCGTCGGTTCCTTGGCTCCCACATTCACGGTCGATCCCCTGAACGCGATCGAGGAGAGCAGCGAGACGAACAACGTGCTCGCCGCCACCTGTCCGTCGTCTGCACCGCCATCCGTCGCTACACTGGGATGACTATGAAGACTGCAATCCATCCCGAGTACCTCGACACTCAGGTCCGCTGCACGTGCGGAAATGAGTTCGTGACACGCTCCACCAACGGCAGAGAGATCCGCGTCGAGATCTGCTCCAACTGCCACCCGTTCTACACGGGCAGACAGAAGCTGGTCGACACCGGCGGTCGGGTCGAGCGGTTCCAGCGTCGCGCTGCCAAGCGCGCCCGCGACGACGCCGCCGCAAAGGCGTAAGCACCACCGCATGCGCCACCTCGACGGGGACGTTTCGTGAGTTCCGCAGAGACGAACCCGCCGGGGTCGGCACGTGCATCGCTGCTAACCGCGTCGTCCGTGGTCGGTGCCCAGAGCACCGCGCCCCCGCCGTCGCACCCTGATTCACCGCCGCCTCCCGCACCCGTCGACGCCAACCGTCCCGAGGGCCAGCTCCGCGCCGCGCGCGACGCGCCGGTCGGCGGTCAGGCTGTGCTCGAAGGCGTGATGATGCGCGGGATCTCGTCGTGGGCGGTCGCGGTTCGCAAGCCGTTGCCGGAGCAGATCGCCGACGGCCACCACCTCGAAGCCGACGAGGCCGCCGAGGGTGAGATCGAGGTCCAGAGCGGTCCGCTCGACTCGTGGCTCAGACGCCATCGGGTGCTGCGGCTGCCGATCATCCGAGGGGTCGTCGCGCTGGTCGAGTCGATGAGACTCGGCTTCACCGCGCTCGGGATCTCCGCCAACGCGCAGCTGCCCGAGGACGAACAGGAGATCTCCAACGGCGCGTGGGTCGGGACGATCGTGCTGTCGGTCGTGCTCGCGATCGGCCTCTTCTTCCTCGTCCCGGTCGGCATCACGTCGCTGATCAAGGACGCGATCGGCTCCTCATTCCTGTTCTGGCTGATCGAGGGGCTGATCCGCACGGCGATCTTCCTCGGCTACCTGATCGCGCTGTCCAGACTGCGCGACCTGCGGCGCGTGTTCGAGTACCACGGCGCCGAGCACAAGACGATCTCGTGCTTCGAGGCGGGGATGCCCCTGACGCCGACGAACGCGCAACGCTTCTCCCGCCTGCATCCGCGCTGTGGCACGACGTTCCTGTTGATCGTGATGATCGTGTCGATCTTCGTCTTCGCCCCGCTCGGCCTGCCCGCCTGGTACTGGCTGGTGGCGACGCGGATCATCGGCGTCCCACTGGTCGCCGGCATCTCCTTCGAGCTGATCAAGCTCTCCGGCAAGCAGCGCCGCCACGCCTGGGTGCGGGCGATCATGTGGCCCGGCATCCAGCTGCAATACCTGACGACGCGCGAGCCGGATCTGAGCCAGCTCGCCGTCGCGATCGCGTCGCTCGAAGCCGTCCTGGCCGCCGAGCCGAGACTGATGAGCACCAACGCCGAGGATCTCCTCGGCGTCGAAGTCGTCGCGTAGCGCCGCGCCGAGCGGGGGGCGAACCCCGACCTGAGGCGATCTCTGGGTCCTATGGACCCAAAGATCACGTCACATCCGATCGAGGCCGCGTTAGCGGACGCCCAGCACGGTGTCGTCGCCCGGCGACAGCTCACCGCTCGCGGCCTCACTGAGACGATGGTGCGCAACCGGATCCGCGACGGGCGCCTGATCCGCCTGCACCGTGGCGTCTACGCCCTCGGGCACCGGCGACTGCGGCAGGAGGGCTGGTGGCTCGCTGCTGTCCTGGCAACTGGAGACCGGGCGGTCTTGAGCCACCGCGATGCGGCCGCGTTGCACGGGATCCGGGCGCCCTCGAACTCCGCCAAAGTCGATGTGACGACGCCGGACCGGGTCGCCGCGACGCCGGCGATTCGCGTGCATCGCGTGACGACGCTCACCCCCGCCGACACCACCACCATCAACGCGATCCCTGTCACCACCGTCGCCCGGACCCTCGTCGACCTCGCGTCCACGCTGTCTCCGAAGGCGATCTCGGAGGCCGAGCGGGTCCACCTGATCGACGTCGTCGCCATCGAGGAAGCCCGACTCCGCGTACGTGGGCGCCGCGGCCAAGGCGACGCCGCCCTCCAACAAGCCCTCGACGACCACCGCTCGCGTGGTGCCAGTCTCACGCGCTCGGAGCTGGAGGACCGCTTCCTCGCCGTCGTCGAAGCCAATGGCCTGCCACGCCCCCGAACGAACGCGACCATCCACGGCCACGAGGTCGACGCGCTGTGGGCCGACCACCGGCTGGTGGTCGAGCTGGACGGCTGGGCGTTCCACCACACGCGCGCCGCGTTCCAGCGCGATCGGACGAAGTCCAACGCGTTGGAGCTGCTCGGCTACGCGGTCCTGCGCTACACGCACGACGACGTGGCGCGCCGCGCGGAGCGGATGGTGGCCGAGCTCCGGGGGCTTCTGACCACCTAGACTCGACCGTCGCATGAGCATGATCGAGCAGCTCGTCAACCAGATCGAGGCCCGCTTCGCGGAGCTGGAGCGCCAGATGTCCGACCCCGAGGTGATCGGGGACCGGCAGCGCTACGCCGATGCCGGCCGCGCCTACGCGGAGCTGGAGCCGGCCGCCAGACTCGCCGGCGAGTGGCGCCGGGCGGTCGACGACGAGGCCGGCGCGAGAGAGATGCTGGCGGAGGACGGGGAGGACCCCGAGCTGCGGGAGCTGGCCTCGCAAGCCCGCGCGCGGATCGACGCGCTCGACGAGGAGATCCGCCTCGCGATGGTCGAGCGTGACCCGAACGACGACAAGAACGTGATCGTCGAGATCCGCCCCG
>JAATFK010000545.1 GCA_015655225.1 Solirubrobacterales bacterium
ACGCTCTCCACGGCGCCGGTCTTCAGCGACGTCCCCCGCAACCAGCTCTGCTCGATCGTGAACTGGGACTTCTCGTCGATCACGGTCCCGGCCTTCAACCCCGCGACCGACTGCCCCGCCGCCGGCGCCGCGCCGATGCCGGCGCTCGCGCCCGCCAACCCGACGACGACCGGCTCGCCGTACAACGTCGTCGGCAAGACGATCGACCAGCTCGAGGACGACATGGCCTCGGGCGTCACGACCTCGCAGCAGATCACGCGAGCCTACCTCGACCGGATCGCCGCCTACGACGTCGGCCCGTTCGGCTTCAACTCGATGGAGATCGTCGCGAAGGACGCGATGGCCCAGGCGAGAGCGGCCGACGACGCCCGCGCCGCCGGCAGAACCGGCCACCTGCTCGGCGTCCCGCTCGTCGTCAAGAACCTCTACGACACGAAGGACATGCCGACGACGAACGGCTCGCTCGTCTTCGAGGGCTACCAGCCCCCGGAGGACGCGACCCAGGTCGCCGACCTGCGCGCCGCCGGCGCCGTGATCCTCGGCAAGGCGTCGATGGAGGAGTACGCGCTCTCGGGCCAGTACTCCGACGACGCGTACGGCCAGGTCTGGAACGCGTTCGAGCCGTCCGCCTCCTCGATCGCCTCCAGCGGCGGAACGGCGGTCGCGACCGCCGCGAGCTTCGCCGCCGGCGGCCTCGGCACGCAGACGGGCGACTCGCTCTACGGCCCCTCCAGCGCCGCGAGCCTCTGGTCGCTGCGCGGGACCGACGGCCTCACCAGCTCCTACGGCGTGATGCCGCTGTCGTGGCTGCAGGACTACGCCGGCTCGATCGCCAGCTCGGCCGGCGGCCTCGCCGACCTGCTCGACGCGACGACCGGCACCGACCCGAACGACCCGACGACCGTCGCGGCCGACGCGAGCGGCCACCGGCCGGCCGAGTGGCGCGACGAGCTCGACCCGAACGCCCTCAGAGGCAGACGGATCGGCTACTACGACTCGGCGTTCACCGACCCGTTCGGGACGACCGCGACGACCAACGCGGAGCTCGCCGAGCTGCAGTACTTCAGAGACGCCGGTGCGACCCTCGTGAGAATCAGCGGCGGCCCGCCGTCGTTCGGCAGCTCGCCCGGTGACAAGGCCTACATCGGCTGGGAGTACTGGATCCAGCAGCACCCGAACTCGCCCTACTCGAGCCCGGCCGAGATCCTCGGCTCCCCGAGACGGCTCCCCTACCGCCGCAACAACGGCAACCCGACCGGCAACGGCTACACCGGCGCCGGCATGATGACCGACGCCCAGATCCAGGCCTACCACGACTACCGCGCGAACGCCAAGCAGACGGTCGCGACGTGGCTCGACAACCCGCCGACGCCGACCGACCCGACGACGGGCGACCCGTCCCCGGGCGCGCTCGACGCCGTCGTCTACCCCGGCATCAAGAGCGACATCAGCCTCAACGACGGCGGCAGCTCGTCGTTCGGGCGCACCGACCCGCCGTCGAACAGCGCCGGCACGCCGACGATCGTGTTCCCGGCCGGGACGAACCCCGACGGCGAGCCGGAGGACCTGCAGATGGTGGGCCGCGCCTGGAGCGACCCGCAGCTGCTGAGCTACGCCTACGCGTTCGACGCGGTCGCGCACGGCCACGTGCTCCCGAGCACGGTGCCGGCGCTGCCGTACAAGGCCGACACGCCGGTGCCGGTGATCACCGAGCCGACGCCGGTCGCGCCGGCGCCCGCGCCGATCCCGGCCCCGGCGCCGAAGCCGGCGCCCGTCGTGAAGCGGACGCTGCGGCTCGGCGGACCGGCGCGCGCGGCGGTCTCCGCCAAGGGCGTCGTGACGTTCACGATCCGCTGCCGGACGACCGCGACGAGCACCTGCGCGACGACGCTGAAGTTCGTCCGCGGCAAGACGGCCTTGGCCCACGCGACGGTGAAGCTGCCGACGACGCGGACCGCGACCGTCCGGCTGACGCTGAGCAAGGCGGCGCGCAAGCTCCTCCTCAAGCGGGGCGAGCTGCCGGTGACGCTGAGCGCCACCGTCAGCGAGGCGAAGGGCACGAGCACCACGCGCAAGTGGCTCCTGCTGCGGCCCGCGAAGACGGCCAAGAAGGCGGTGAAGGGGAAGGTGAAGCCGGCGGCGAAGCGCTAGCGGATGCAACGACGGCGTCGCCCTCTCGTCGAGGGGGCGGCGCCGTCGGCGCCGTCTACAGCAGCTCGCGCAGCCCGGCGAGGTAGCGGAGGTTCTCCTCCGCGGTGCCGAGCGTGACGCGCAGCCAGCCGGCACGCCCGAGCGCGCGGCCGGAGCGGACCAGCACGCCGCGCTCCCGCAGGCCGTCGAGCACGGCCTCCTCGTCGGTCTCCTCGGGGAGCGCGTGCCAGATGAAGTTCGCCTGCGACTCGGCGACCGTCAGGCCGAGGTCGCGCAGCGTCTGGACCATCAGGACGCGCTCGGCGACGACCAGGTCGACGCGCCGCCGCACCTCGTCCTGGTGGCGCAGGGCCTCCTCGGCGGCGACCTGGGCGAGCGTGTTGCAGAAGAACGGCTGGCGGACCTGCTCGACCGCGACGCGGAAGCGCTCGTCGCCGCAGAGCGCGTAGCCGCAGCGCAGGCCGGCGAGCCCGTAGACCTTCGAGAAGGTCCGCAGCAGCACGACGTTGGGGTTGCGGCGCGCGAGGTCGAGCGAGCTCTCGGTGTCCTGGAGCGACGAGAACTCGATGTAGGCCTCGTCGAGGATCACGCAGACGTCGCGCGGGACGCGCTCGACGAACGCCTCGATCGCCTGCAGCGGCTGCGCCGTGCCGGTCGGGTTGTTCGGGTTGCAGAGGACGATCAGCCGCGTCGCGGCGGTCACCTCGGCGAGCATCGCGTCGAGGTCGTAGCGGTCCTCGTCGTCGAGCGGGACCTCGATCGCGCGGGCGCCCGTCGCGGCGGCCATCTGCGGGTAGACGGAGAACGACGGCCAGCCGTAGATCACCTCGGCGCCCGGCTCCAGCAGCGCCTCGGCGGCCGACAGCAGGATGTCGCACGAGCCGCTGCCTATCGCGATCCGCTCGGGCGGGAAGTCGTAGCGGCCGGCGAGCGCTCTGCGCAGCCCCATGTTCGACGGATCGGGGTAGCGGTTGACGTGCGCGAGCGCGGCGGTCGCCGCCTCGATCACGGAGGGCATCGGCCCGAACGGCGCCTCGTTGCTCGCGAGCATCGCGAAGTCGGCGCCGAGGGAGTAGCCGCCCGCCGTCGGGTAGACGGGGATGCGGCGGATCTTGTCGGTGAACTCGATCGACATCAGAGCGAGCCTACTGCGCCGACTCGAGGTCGGTCCGCAGCGCTCTGGCGGCGCCGAGGTAGACGTGGCGGGACTCGTGCTCGTCGTCGGCGTAGTAGTGGACGAGCACGCGGATCACGCGCGGCAGCGAGCCCGGCACCGGGATCTCGCGCGCGCACATCAGCGGCACGCGGTTGATCCCCATCCGCCGCGCCGCGACGGCCGGGAACTCGGCGTCGAGGTCGTTCGTCACGGTGAAGAGGCAGCTCACCATCTCCTCGGCGGCGAGCTGGTTGCGCTCCATCAGCTCGCGCATCAGCGCGTCCGTGGAGGTCAGGATCGCCTCCGCGTCGTTCTCCTCAACCGAGTTTGCGCCTCGAAGCGCGAACAGCCGCATGCGAGCGATTCTGGCAGAGCGGCGAGCCGCCGCGCTGCGCGACGCTAGTGCTGGAGGATCGCCGAGCGCGCCGCCGAGGCGCGGCCGACCTTGCTGTCCATCGGGTGGTAGTGCAGCTCGCTGACGACGATCGAGGTCATCGGCAGGACGGTGAGCAGCAGGTAGAAGCTCAGCACGAGCGTCGCGATCCGCAGCGAGCGGCTGCGCGCGATCGCCGTCAGCGGCGCGAGCCAGACGATGTAGGACGGCAGCGACCAGGAGAGCGAGAGGATCAGCGCGAAGGTCGCCCAGCCGCTCGCCGCGATCCAGTCGATCTTCCCTCTCCAGACGCGCCAGCCGAGCCACAGGACGGTCACGACGACGCCCGCCTTGGCGAGGTTCAGGAGCCACGGCGGCGCGCCGCCGAGCCCGAGGATCTGGCCGGCCGTGTTCGTCACGCTCCAGGTGCTGAGCAGCGTGCTCTGGTCCCCCAGGTTCGGCACCGCGAAGCCGAACACGAGCGTGCTGAGGAGGATCGAGCCGACGCCCGCGATCGCCGCCGCGACGACGAACCAGCCTCTGCGTCTCGCAGCCAGCAGCCCGAACGGCAGCAGCACCGCGGCGGACGCCTTGACCGCCGTCGCGAGCACGAGCACGATCCCCCCGAGCGCCGAGCGTGCCTGGGTCGTACGCGGATCGAGCAGGAGCGTGATCCCGAGCAGGATCGGCAGCACCATGAAGACGTCGTTGTGGAACGCGCCGAGGCCGTAGACGAGCACGAGCGGGTTGGCGGCGAAGAACAGCACCGGGCGCAGCGTCCCTCTCCCGAGCTGGCGCGCGCAGCGCCAGACGAGCCCGACGCAGCCGAGGCTCGCCGCCACCGTGAACAGCTTCAGCAGCCAGTAGGCGACCGGCAGCGGCAGCGGCGCGAGCGCGTAGGTGACGATCGTGAAGAGCGGCCCGTAGGGCGTCTTCAGGTTGTGCCAGGTCGTCAGCAGGTTGACGGGGTCGTGCTGCGCGAGCCCGATCCCGTGCTGGTACGGGTTGAAGCCGTGGACCGCGCCGAGCCGCGCGTAGCCGATGTAGTTGAAGACGTCGGTCAGCGGCATCAGCGGCGCGAGCAGCCAGATCAGGTGCAGCACGACGACCGTCGCGACGACGACGCGCCGCCGCAGCGCGCCGGCGCAGCGCAGCACGACGACGTAGGCGATCGACATCAGCACGAGCACCGCCGTGAGCCCGTAGTTGATCTCCCCGACGCTCAGCGAGATGCCGGAGGCGAGCGGGTGCAGCGGTCCCGCCAGCCAGCCCGGGAAGACGACGTTGGAGCGCGGCACGAGCGAGGTCGGCTGCCCCGCCGCGACGACCACGATCGCGAGGCTCGCGAGCAGCAGCGTGCCGAGCGAGGCCATCCCCCAGCGGGCGAGGCGGGCGTCGTCGTCGGCGAGCGGCTGGGTGTTGCGGCGCTCGCGCGGCGGCGCGATGCGCGTGCGCGCTCTGCGCAGCCAAAGCATGCGGCGGTCGAGCACGGCGCCGTTGCCGTTGCCGTTCCCATTTCCGTTGCCGTTGTGGCCGCCGCCGAGGCCGGCGGGCAGCGCGGCGCCCGCGCCCGCGGCATCCGACGAAGACGCGCTCATCGCCCCCAGGCTCCTCAGGCGCCGCGCCGGCGGGTCGTCGCCTCGCGGGCGTCGGGCACCTGCGCGGCCTCCGCGAGCGCCTGCAGCTCGGGTCCCGACAGCCGCCGCGACTTGCCGACGCGCAGGTCGCCGAGCGCGAGCGGCCCGAAGGCGACGCGCGTCAGCGACGAGACGGGGCAGCCGACGGCGTCGCACATCCGCCGCACCTGGCGCTTGCGGCCCTCGTGGATCGTCAGCTCGATCTGGTGGCCGGCGAGCCGCTTCACGCGCGCCGGCGCGGTCATCCCGTCCTCCAGCCGCACGCCCTCGCGCAGCGCTCTGATCGCGCGGTCGCTGATCGGCTTGCCGCCGAGGACGGCGCGGTAGGTCTTCGGCACCTCGTAGCGGGGGTGCATCAGGCGGTTCGCCAGCTCGCCGTCGTTCGTCAGCAGGATCAGGCCGGTCGAGTCGGCGTCGAGGCGGCCGACCGGGTAGAGCCGCCGCGGATCGGAGATCAGGTCGGTGACGGTCTCGCGCCCGTGGGTGTCGGCGGCGGTCGAGACGACGCCGGCCGGCTTGTGCAGCGCGTAGACGACGTGGGACTCCTCGCGGCGCACCGGCTCGTTGTCGAACGCGACGTCGCTGTGCTCGTCCACGTCGCGCGCGGGGTCGCGCACGACGGTCCCTCCGACGGTCACGCGCCCGGCGGCGATCAACTCCTCGGCGGCGCGTCGTGACGCGATGCCGGCATGGGCGAGGAACTTGGCAAGGCGCATGAGCCTGCCACCATAGTGGTGAACATGGACCTCCAGCTTCTCGATGACACCCTCGCCGCGCGGGGAGAGCCGGCCTTACGCGCCCAGCAGGTGTGGGAATGGACCTCGCGCGGGGCCGCCTCCTACGAGGAGATGACGAACCTGCCGGCCGACCTGCGGGCGGTCCTCGCCGAGCACGTGCCGTTCTCCTCGCTCACGCTCCAGCACGAGGCGCACGCGAAGGACGGCACGATCAAGGCCCTGTTCAGCACGGTCGACGGCCGCGCCGTCGAGGCGGTCCTGATGCGCTACAACGACGGCCGCCGCTCGCTCTGCGTCTCCTCCCAGTCGGGCTGCCCGCTGACCTGCACCTTCTGCGCGACCGGCACGATGAAGTTCGGCCGCAACCTGACCGCCTCGGAGATCCTCGACCAGGCGCTGCACTTCCGCCGCATCGAGGAGGTCGACCACTGCGTCTTCATGGGCATGGGCGAGCCGATGATGAACCTCGACCACGTGCTCGCCGCCTGCGAGCGCCTGCCGAGCATCGGCATCACGAACCGCCGCACGGCGATCTCGACGGTCGGCTGGATCCCCGGGATCGAGCGGCTGACGGAGAGCGAGCTGCCGATCCGCCTCGCGCTCTCGCTCCACGCGCCCGACGAGGCGCTGCGCTCCCAGATCATGCCGGTGAACGACCGCTACCCGCTCGCCGACGTGCTGAGAGCCTGCCGCGACTTCTACGAGCGCAAGCGGCGCAAGGTCTTCATCGAGTACGTGATGCTCGACGGCGTCAACGACGGCTACGCGCAGGCGCTGCAGCTCGCGGAGCTGCTGGAGCCGTGGATCTACAAGGTCAACCTGATCCCGTACAACCCGACGGAGTCGATCTACGACGGCTCCAGCCGGGGCGCGATCGACGCCTTCCGCCAGGTGCTGGAGGACCACGGCATCGACGCGACCGTCCGCCTCACGCGCGGGCGGGACATCGACGCCGCCTGCGGCCAGCTCGCCGCGAGAGCCAGCGCGGCGTAACCACGGCGAAACATTCCCGACACCGACACGAAACGGGCGCCTGACAGCTTTCGTGAATGATCAGCGCCCCGACGCGACCCCGCGAGCAGCGCGCGCTGCGCCAGCGTGACGCGACGCGTCGATTGCGCGACGTGGTGCGCTCGAACATCATCCGCGGCGCCTATCCCGAGGGGAAGGTCCCGAGCGAGAGCGAGCTGATGGGCAGGCACCGCGCCTCCCGCGCCGTCGTCCGGGAAGCGCTCGCGCAGCTGCGCGAGGAGGGGCTGATCGAGCGGATGCAAGGCGTCGGCACCTACGCGAACCACCACACCGTGGTGACGCGCCTGGTCGAGTCCCACGGCGTCGAGCGGACCAGCCCGAGCGGGATCTGGGCCGGCGGCCAGCGTCCCCACGTGATCGACCGCTCGGTCGTGCCGACGCCCGACGCGGTCGCGCACCACATGCCCGGCTGCGGCCCGCGCTGCCTGCGGGTGGAGTACGTCGCGCGCTACCGCGACGAGCCGTTCGCGGTGGCGACCAACTACATCCGCTACCCCGAGGCCGAGCAGGTCGTGGACGTCCCGTTCGAGATCGACTTCTACCGGCTGCTCGACGACGCCGGCCTGAAGATCGGCGCGTCGGAGTTCCTGATCGGCTGCGCGAACGCCGACGAGCTGACGGCGGAGCTGCTGTCGATCGAGCCCGGCATCGCCGTCGTGACGATGGAGCAGGTGATCTTCGACGAGCGCGGCCGCCCGTTCGACTACGCGTTCGTCTCGACGCGCGCCGACCGCTTCATGTTCCTCTCGCGCGCGGAGCGGCCCGGCTTCGCGCCGGCCCCGACCGCGTCTGACAGACTCCCCTGACCGTGGAGGACTTCGCCGTCGACCTCGACACCAGCTACGTCTTGCGCACCGTCGGGGAGCGCGGCGTGCGCTTCGTGCGGCTCTGGTTCGTCGACGTGATGGGAACGCTGAAGAGCTTCTCGGTCCCCTCCAGCGAGCTGGAGCAGGCGCTGGAGGAAGGCGTCTCGATCGACGGCTCCTCGCTCGAGGGGAGCGTGCGGCTGCGCGAGCGCGACGTGATCGCGAAGCCCGACCCCCGCACCTTCCAGCTGCTGCCGTGGCGTCCCGGCCCGCCGGTCGGCCGCATGTTCTGCGACATCCGCCTGCCCGACGGGGAGCCGTTCGCGGGCGACAGCCGTCAGGCGCTGCGCACCGTGCTCGCGCGCGCCGGCGAGCTGGGCTACTCGTTCCAGGTCGGCTGCGAGCTGGAGTTCTTCCTCTTCGCCGCCGGACAGGAGGACGGCGCCGTCCCGCTGCCGCTCGACCACGGCGCCTACTTCGACCTGACGCCGCGCGACGAGGGCAGCGACTTCCGCCGCGAGACGATCGAGCACCTGGAGCAGATGGGGATCCCGGTGAAGGCCTCCCACCACGAGGTCGGTCCCTCCCAGCACGAGATCTCGCTCCAGCACGACGACGCGCTCTCGATGGCCGACGCGGTCAGCACCTTCCGCCTCGCGGTCAAGGAGGTCGCCCACGAGCAGGGGATCTACGCGACCTTCATGCCGAAGCCGCTGGAGCACGAGTCGGGCTCCGGCATGCACCTGCACCTCTCGCTCTTCGAGGGCGAGACGAACGTCTTCCACACGGGCGAGGAGGACGAGCCGCTCTCGCTGATCGGCCGCCAGTTCCTCGCCGGCGTGCTGACGCACGCGCGCGAGCTGACGGCCGTCACGAACCCGTGGGTCAACTCCTACAAGCGGCTCGGCGGCGGCTTCGAGGCGCCCGAGCACGTCGACTGGACGCGCCACGGCCGCGACGCGCTCGTGCGCGTCCCCTCGGCGCGTCCGCTGCGCCCGACCGCCGCGCGGATCGAGGTCCGCTCGCCCGACCCCAGCTGCAACCCCTACCTCGCGTTCGCGCTGCTGCTGGCGGCCGGGCTGCGGGGGATCGAGCGCGGCTACGAGCTGCCGCCCGAGGTCGAGGACGAGCCGCCGCCGGACGCGCCGCGGCTGCCGGAGGACCTGCGCGAGGCGACGTACCTGTTCGCCGCCTCCGAGCTGGCGCGGGAGACGCTCGGCGACCGGCTGTGCGACTGGTACGTCGCCAACCAGCGGCGCGAGTGGCGCGCCTACCAGCGCACCGTGACCGAGTTCGAGCGTCGCAGGTACCTCCCGATCCTGTGAGCGGGTCGGGCAGGGCGAGGAGCGCAGGCGGACGGCGATGAGCGACGCGTGGATCTTCCCCTGCGACGTGGCGCTCGGCGACGCCGTCGCGAGCGACCTGGCCGAGCTCGGCTACAGCCCGCACCGGCTGCCGGTCGACGGCGAGATCGCCGCGGCCGCGAGACCGCCGGCGCTCGTCGTCGTCGCCAGCGGCGCGCGGCGCCGCGCGCGGGCGAGCGAGCTGTGCGTCGCGCTGCGCGCGCAGGAGGCGCTGATAGAGGTGCCGCTGCTGGTCGTGCTCGACGACGAGGCGCTGACGGTCGAGGGCGGCCACGGCGACGGCGACGAGCTGGTGCTCGCCCCCTGGACCGTCGCGGAGCTGCGCGCGCGGATCGCGCGCGCCGGCCACCGGCTCGGCCTGACCGGCGACGGGGACGTGGACCTCGTGCGCGTCGGCGGGCTCGAGATCAACCTCGCGACCTACCAGGTGACGATCGACGGGACCCCGGTCGACTTCACCTACATGGAGTACGAGCTGCTGCGGTTCCTCGTGACCCACCCGAACCGCGTCTTCTCGCGCGAGGCGCTGCTCAGCAGAGTCTGGGGCTACGACTTCTACGGCGGCACGCGCACGGTCGACGTCCACGTGCGACGCGTGCGCGCCAAGCTCGGCGCCGAGCACGCCGCGCGGATCCGCACGGTCCGCTCGGTCGGCTACCGCTTCGAGCGCTAGCCGTCGGCAGCTAGTTGTGCGGCGTGCCCGCCTGCTCGACCTCCGCCAGCGCCGCCATGTCCTCGCCGTCGAGCGTCACGTCGGCCGCCCCGAGGTTCTCCTCCAGGTGGGCGATCGACGAGGTGCCCGGGATCAGCAGGATCCGCTCGGAGCGGTGCAGCAGCCAGGCGAGGGCGACCTGCGACGGCGTCGCCCCGTGCTTCTCGGCCACGCGGGAGATGACCGGGTCCTCGGCGATCCGCTTCGGCCCGCCGGTGAACGCCGAGCCGAGCGGGAAGTACGGCACGTAGGCGATCCCGTGCTCCTCGCAGAAGGCGAGCGTCTCGTCGTCGGAGCGGTTGAGGATCGAGTAGGGGTTCTGGACCTCGCCGACGGTGCCGACGAGGTCGACCGCCATCCGCACGCCCGCGAGCGTCGCATTCGAGATCCCGATCAGGTCGAGCTTGCCCTCGGCGCGCAGGTCGGCGAGCGCGCCGAGCTGCTCGGCGGTCGGGTCGCCGAGCCCGTTGCCGTGGTCGTCGGCGTGGAGGCGGAGGTTCACGAGGTCGATCCGCTCGATCTCCAGCGTCCGGAGGTTGTCCTCGACCCCCTGGCGCAGCTCGGCCGGGGAGAGCGCGGGCAGCCACGCCGCCTGGTCGTCGCGCCGGGCGCCGACCTTCGTCACGAGCCGCAGGCCCTCCGGATAGGGATGGAGCGCCTCGTGGATCAGCTCGTTGACGACGTCGGGGCCGTAGAACTGGGAGGTGTCGATGTGGTCGACGCCGAGCTCGACCGCGCGGCGGACCAGCGCGACGGCCTCCGTGCGGCGATCACGCAGGCGGGGCAGTTGTGCCGTGCCGTACCCGATCCGGAAGATCTCGCGGCCGGCGAAGGCGGCGGTCTGGTCGATCATGAAGGAGGCTCCTCAGTCGGTGTCTGCAGGGCGGAGTGGAGCAGGGCGGCCAGGAAGCGTGCCGAGACCTGGTCGGCGATCGGGCCGGCGAGTTCCCGGGCCTCGGCGGGCTGGTGGTGCTCGACCTTGACGAGCCAGGCCGTGACGCAGTCGCGCAGCAGGACCCGCATCTGGGCCGTCATGTCGGTGACGATCTCGCGGATGGCGGGGTCGACGGTCGCCGCCGCCCAGGTCTGCACGGCGACCCGGGCGCGGGCGGC
>JAATFK010000565.1 GCA_015655225.1 Solirubrobacterales bacterium
CGGCCGCGGCGGACCCGGGTCGCGCCGCTCGTCCCGCTGCTGCGGACCGCGTTCCCGCGGGCCGACGTGCGCATCGGCGACGAACGGGTGCTCGTGCAGGTGGACTTCTCCGTCCCCCGCTGATGCCCTACGCGAGCGCGAGCGCGTGCCGCTCGTCCCGGTTCGGGCGGCGCGCGGGCGCCTCGGGCAGCCGCGGCAGACGGACGAGCAGCACGGCGCCCGGCAGGTCGCCCTCCTCCGCGTCGACGCAGCGCAGGGAGCCGCCGTGCGCGACGAGCAGGCCCCGAGCGATCGGGAGGCCGAGGCCGGCGCCGCCCGCCGAGCGGGAGCGGTCGAGCCGGACGAGCCGATCGAAGACCGCCTCGCGGGAGGCGACCGGGATGCCGGGGCCGTCGTCGGACACCCGCACCTCGACCTCGTCGCCGTCGGGGACGGCGTGGCGGTGCACCCTCCCGGCGCCGGCCGCGCCCGCGTTCGCGATGAGGTTCGCGAGCACCTGCTCGATCCGGCCGGCATCGACCGCGACGACGGCGTCGCCGCCGGAGACCGAGACGACCGGGGCGTCACGGCGGGGCGCGACGCGGTCGGCGGCGTCCTGGAGCAGGGTGCGGAGCGACCGCGGGGCGGTCTCGACGGTCAGCTCGCCGAGGCGCGAGACGAGCAGCAGGTCGTCCACGAGGCGAGCGGCCCGGCGCGTCTCGCGGACGAGCTGCACGAGCACCCGGTCGCGCTCCTCGTCCTCGAGCGGCTCGCGGATCAGGCGCTCCGATCCCGCGGAGACGGCCGCGAGCGGTGTCCGCAGCTCGTGCGAGGCGTCGGAGAGGAAGCGGCCGAGGCGGTCTGCGGCCTCCTCGGCCCGGTGCTCGGCGCCCTCCATATCCGATCACCGATCCGGAGCGCTCGAAGCTGGTCGCGTCGAAGGTCGCCGGCGCGCGGTACCACGACCTGCACGGCATGCGACACGAGGTGTTCAACGAGACCGAGCGCGCGGGCGTGTTCGCCGTGCTGACCGAGGCCCTCGCGGCGGTCAAGTAGCGCTGCCGCCGGGCAAACCCGAGGCGGGGCGCGGCGTTACGTCGCAGATATTGGCGAGCCCATGGCCCGCCCCTATACTGTGCTTGCGTTCTTTGCGACCTGAGGTGCCTCGCGATCGTTGACCGTCAGCAGCCGGCGGTTCGTTCGTGGCTGCGGAGCTCCACGCAAATGAAACTCTTCGCCTGTATTTGCAACCAACCCCCGCGCCTGCCCACCGCGCTCGCCCCCGTGCGCGCGACGCTCGTCGCCGCCCCGCCCGTGAGTCGATGGGGCCTTGGCTACCATCAAGGGGGCGATGTGCTCCTGGTGCGCACGCCGAAGGAGAGCCCGGCGGCGGTCGACCTCGCCAGCCCGCTCACCGAGATCAAGACCGACTGCGCCATCGCCCAGGCGGTGCGCGATCACGGCCCGGGCGGCACCGACAACACGCCGCCGTTCCGCTATCGCCGCTGGCTGTTCGCGCAGACCGGGCTCGACAGCCAGCTGCTCACCGACGAGGTCGGACCGCGGCTCACCGAGCACGTCCCCGAGTACCTGCGGCGCAACATCCGCGGCCGCACGCCGGCCGAGCTGATGTTCCACATCTTCCTGGCCCGGCTGCACGACGGCGGCCACATCGATGATCCGAACCTGCCGCCGGTCGTGACGCGCAACGCGCTCGCCGCCACGCTCAAGCTGGTCCGGGCGGAGCTCGCGCGGGCCGGCAAGGCCGACGCCGTGCTCGGCAACATCGCGGTGACCAACGGCCGGTCGATGGCCGTCGCGCACCTGCACGAGCCGCTGCGGCTGCGCCGGCTGTCGGTGCCGGCCGAGCGCGGTGAGCGCGACGAGTCGTTCCGCGGCTTCCTGCTGGTGTCCGGCGGCGACGGCGACGTCAAGGAGGGCTTCGAGGACGTCCCGGCGCAGCGTGCCGTGCTGATCAGCCGCGATCTGCAGATCTCGTTCGCCGGCCTCGAGCCGTGAGCGTCAGCGCGCCAGATCGTACGCGCGGACGCTGGCGGCCTTCTTGGCCTTCGCCGGCGCCCGGGTGAAGCCGTCGAGCGTGTCGCTCGACACCGCGTCGAGCTCCTGGACCTCGTCCTCGCCGATCAGCTGGGCCTGGGCGCGGACGGCGGCCTTGCGGTCGTCGAGCACGCGGCGCGCGCCGGCCAGGCCATCCTTCTCGTAGGCGGTCGCAGCCTGCTCCAGCGCGCGGCTCTCGAGCGCCTGCTCGATGATCGCCGCGGTCGCGCGATCGGCGGTCGCGGCGAGCTCGGCCGCGGTCGCGGCGCCGAGGTCGACGATCGCTGCGGTGTGCGCCGCGCGCTGCTCGCCGTCGGGCACGCGGTGCCAGCCGAGGTCGACCTTGGCGATCGCCGCGTTCGCGCCCGGCGCGCCCGGCGCGCCGATCGCCACGCGCAGCACGACCTTGCGGGTCTCGCCGGCGCGC
>JAATFK010000641.1 GCA_015655225.1 Solirubrobacterales bacterium
CGCCTACAACCTCGCGGTCGTCGTCGACGACGCGCAGCAGGGCGTCGAGGAGGTCGTGCGCGGCGCCGACCTGCTGGAGACGACCCACCGCCAGCTGTGGCTCGCGCGGCAGCTCGGAGTCGCCGCGCCGGTCAGCTACGCGCACGTCCCGCTCGTGCTCGGTCCCGACGGCCAGCGGCTCGCCAAGCGCCACGGCGCCGTCACGCTCGCGGATCTCGGCTGGAGCGGCACGGACGCGCTCGCCTGGTGCGCGCGCAGCCTCGGCCTCGCGGCGGCGGGCGAGCCGGTCTCCCCCGCCCTGTTGCTGGAGCGCTTCGACCCGGCCGCGCTCCCGCGCGAGCCGACGACGTTCGCGCCCGGCGCGAGCGGCTAGCGGTCGTCGTCGCCCGGCAGCGGGACGACCGGCTCGTGCAGCGTGCGGCGCGCGAGCACGAACGCGATCGAGCCGAGCAGCGTCGGCAGCCACAGCGCGATCGCGTGGTAGACGATCACCGCCGCGGTCGTGCGGCCGACCGGCGCGCCGTAGAGCGCGAGCGCGGCGACGAGGCCGCCGTCGAGCACCCCGATCCCGCCCGGGACCGGCAGCAGGTTGCCGAGGTAGCCGATCAGGTAGCCGAGCACGAGCGCCGAGACGTCGAGGTCGACCCCGACCGCGTGCAGGCAGACGCCGAGCACGGCGATGTCGCAGCCGAGGTACATGACGACGCCGATCAGCCGCCAGCGGGGGTGGAGGATGTGGTGCTTGGAGTCCTCGATCGCGTCGACCGAGCCGCGCGCCAGGAGTCTGAGCCGGCCGGGGCCGCCGAGCCGGTCGCGAAAGCGCGGCAGCGGCCAGAGCGCGGCGATCACGACGATCCCGAGCGCGGCCGGGATGGCGCCGAGCAGGACGCGGTCGTCGACCCCGCCCTCGATCGCGAACATGATCCCGGCGGGCACGAGCGCGACGACGTTGATCGCGCTCGTGAGCAGGAAGAGGTCGGCCGAGCGGCGCGCGATGCGGCCCCAGGAGACGCCCTTCGCGCGCAGCATCCAGGCGCCGACGGCGACCCCGCCGGCGCCGCCGACCGGCACGACCGCGCCGAACGCCAGCTCCGACAGCGCGACGCGCGCGGCGAAGCGCCGCGGCGCGCGCGAGAAGACGAGCTGGAAGGCGAGGATGTAGCCGACGCACGACAGCCATTCGAGGACGATCGCGGCGACGACCCAGCCGACCGACATCTGCCGCAGGCGATCCTCGACGTCGTCGAGGCCGGGGACCGCCAGAAGCAGCGCCCCGACGATCACCATCAACACGACGAGCGTGATGATCCCGGTCCAGAGCCGCCGGCCCTCCTGCTTGTCGGAGGCGGCGATCTCCTCGGGCGTCGGCGGCGCCTCCTCGACGGCACCGTCCTCAGGCGTCAGGAGCGGGTCCACGCGACCGCGCAGCTCGTCGCTCGGAACGTCCTCGGAAGGCGAGGGCTGCGCGCGCGTCACGTGGACATGGTGCCCGACGGGGGCGGTCGCTATCCGGCCGCCCCCTGGGACGTTGCTCTACCGAGCGGTGCGGGAGCCGCGACCGCGACCGCCGCGGCGGCTGCCGCCGCCACCGCCCTGGCGCGGCGCGCTCGCCGGACGGGCGTGGCGTGAGGGGGCGATGTCGATGCGGAAGCCGCCTCTGGCGAACTCGCGCTCGAGGCCGAGGTCGGCCGCGATCCGGCCCATGTCGCGCGCCTGGTCGTCGAGCACGAACGTGACGCCGACGCCGGTCGCGCCGGCCCGGCCGGTGCGGCCGACGCGGTGGACGTAGCCCTCGCGGTCCTCCGGCGCGTCGAACTGGATCACGTGGCTGACGCCGCTGACGTCGATGCCGCGGGCGGCGACGTCGGTCGCCACCAGCACGTCGACGTCGCCGCGCTCGAAGCGGGCGAGCGCGCGCTCGCGCTGGCCCTGCGTCTTGTCGCCGTGCATCGCGACGGCCGGCAGGTCCTCGCGGGCGAGGCGTCTGACGAGCCGGTCGGCGCCGCGCTTGGTGCGGACGAAGACGAGCGTCAGGCCGCGCTCGGGCTCGCGCAGCTCGTCGACCAGGTGGTCGAGCTTGCGCTCGTGCAGGACCGGCAGGAAGCGGTGGTCGATCTTGGCGGCCTTGTTCGGCTCCGGCTCCAGCTCGTGGCGGCGCGCGTCGCTCGTGTACTCCTTCGCGATGCGGTCGACCTCGCCTCTCAGCGTGGCCGAGAAGAGCATCGTCTGCCGCGTCGTGTTGCAGGCGCGGACGATCCGGTCGACGGCCGGGCGGAAGCCCATGTCGAGCATCCGGTCGGCCTCGTCGAGGACGAGCAGCTTGATCTTGTCGAGCGAGACGGCGCGGCGGGCCATCAGGTCCTCGAGCCGGCCCGGGGTCGCGACGAGGATGTGGGATCTGCGGGCGGCTCTCGCCTGGCGCTCGATCCCGACGCCGCCGTAGACGGCGGTGATCGAGAGGGCGCGGGCGTGCGCGATCTCGCGCAGCTCGTCGACGATCTGGCCGGCGAGCTCGCGCGTCGGGGCCAGCACGAGGGCGGACGGACGGGCGTCGGTCGCCTCGATCAGGTCCATCATCGGCACGCCGAAGGCGAGCGTCTTGCCGCTGCCGGTCGGTGACTGGATCAGCACGTCGTGGCCGTCGAGCACGTCCGGGACGACCATCTGCTGGATCGGAAAGGCTTCGGTGTAGCCGCGCTTGCTGAGCGCGTCCACGACCGCTGACGAACTGCCGAGGTCGGCAAATGACTGCGACATTGGTGTTGCTCCTTCTCGTGCTCCCGCATGGGGCTGGAGCACGCACGATTCGGGAGATTCCCTGACCCGAATCGCGCCGAGAGCGCACCTCGAAGACCAGAACCTCGCGGGCGACGGCGCCGCCCGTGTGGATCACGGTAGCAGCAGCGGGCGTTTTCGACCCGCTTCCGACCCGCGAGTCGGGCGCCCCGGGCGGCCTACGGACTGGCGGTGAAGCTGACGCTCGCGCCGTCGCTGCCGGAGCAGGTGACGGCCGCGCTCTCGCCCGACATGCTGCCGGAGCAGCTGTAGCCGGAGGCGGTGATCGAGCTGTTCGGCGCGGCGCCGCCCTGGACCTGGTCGAACCAGGCGGTGGCGACGTCGCGCGCCTGGCCGCAGTCGGTGCCGGTCGCCTGCACGCCCTTGACGAAGCCGCCGATCGCGCCCGGGCAGCCGGTCGGGCCGGCGCCGGCGCCGCCGGAGGACGGCTGCGTGATCGTGTCGGCGGGCGTCGTGTTCGACGGCGGCGGCGCGGTCGTGCGGGTCGTCTTCGGGGTCGTCGGCGTCGTCGCCGTGGTGGTCGTCGTCGTCGTTCTGACCGTCGTCGTCGGGGTCGTTCTCGTGGTCACCGTGGGCGTCGTCTGCGTCATCGGCTCGGGGGCCGTCGCGACCGGGCGGGTGCTCGTCAGAGCGGGGTCGCTGACCGTGCCGACGTCCGCGCTGTCGGAGCCGGAGCCGCCGCAGGCGGCGACCCCGAAGCCGAGCGCCAGCAGCGCCGGAACGAGGCAGAAGGTGCGAATTCGGGCCATGGGGGCACTGTAGCGAGCGTCGATTTCGGAACCCGTTCTCCCGCTTCAGCAGTAGCGCTCCGAGCGCGCTTCAGGTACATTCGCGTCCCCGGATGAGCACAATTCCGGTCAGGGGCGGAGACAAGGGCACGGGCGACACGATGTCGATGAAATACGCAGTGTTGGGACTGCTCGCGCAGCGTCGCGGCTACGGCTACGACCTCGTGCAGCGCTTCGAGGAGCAGGTCGGCTCCGGCTGGCAGCTGAACGCCGGCGCGGTCTACGTCGCGCTCGACAAGCTCGAGCAGGAGGGGCTCGTCCGGCCGGTGCCGAACGACGACGGCGCGCCGCTCACGCGGCGCCGGACCGTGCGCGGCGCTCCGCGCGTGATCTACGAGGCGACGCCGACCGGACTCGACCGCTTCGAGGAGTGGATGAGCACCCGCTCGAACCTCTCGCCGCTGCGCGAGGAGCTGCACCTGAAGCTCGCGCTCTCGCGTCCGCGCAACCTCGACCGGCTGATCGAGGTGACCTACGAGCAGGAGCAGGCGTGCCTCGACCGGCTGGAGCAGTCGCGCGGGCAGCAGCGGCCGCTGGAGGAGCTGCTGAGCGGCGGCGACGCATGGCCGGCGATCGCGAGCGTGATGGTCCGCGACGCGGAGCTGGCGCACCTGGAGGCGACGGTCGAGTGGCTGCGTCGCGTCCGCGAGGGCATGCGCATGCTGCAGGAGCGGCCCGAGGGGCTCCCGGCGCAGCGCATGAGATGACGGTCCTCTCGCTCGACGGCGTGGCGAAGCGATACGTGCGGGGCGACCGCGAGATCGTCGCGCTCGACGGCGTCTCGGTCGACCTCGCGAAGGGGGACTTCGTCGCCGTCTCGGGCCGCAGCCGCTCCGGCAAGACGACGCTGCTGCGGATCGCCGCCGGGATCGAGGTGCCGGACGCGGGCAGCGTCCGCTTCGACGGCGAGGAGCTGGCGACGCTCTCGCGCAAGCGCCGCGCCCGGCTGCTGCTGGAGGAGATCGGCTGCGTCTGGCAGGGCGGCCGGATCACGCACGGGCTGTCGGTCCGCGACCACGTCGCGCTCCCGCTGCTGAAGAGCCAGAGCCACTCGCAGGCGCGGCGCCGCGCCAACGCGATGCTCGAGCGCGTCGGCGCGCAGGGCTGCGCGCGGGCGCAGTGGCACGAGTTGAGCGACGGCGACCGGACGCGCGTCGCGCTGGCGCACGCGCTCGTCCGCGCGCCGCGGCTGCTGCTCGCCGACGAGCCGACCGTCAACCTCAACATGCTCGAGCGCGAGCAGCTCGTCGGGCTGCTGCGCTCGGTCGCGCAGGACGGGGGCGTGACGGTCCTGATGACGGCGCCCGACGCTCCCGCGACGGTGCACTCGAACCGCACGATGTCGATCGACGCCGGCCGCCTGATCAAGCCGACCTCGGAGCGCCGGCGCAGCCCGGAGGGCCCCGGCGCCGTGATCCCGTTCCCCGCCGCCGGCGAGCGGCGCTCCGACCGCAGCGCCTGAACGACCACGCGCATGCTCGAACTGCGCGGCGTCAGCAAGCACTACACCGCCCCCGACGGCGACCGCGTCCGCGCCGTCGACGGCGTCTCGCTGACGCTGCGCGACCACGAGCTGCTGGCGCTCTACGGGCCGAGCGGGTCGGGCAAGACGACGCTGCTGCTGCTCGCCGCCGGGCTCACGCGCCCGGACGCCGGGACGGTCTGCTTCGACGGCCACGACCTCGCGCGCCTGTCGCGCCGCGACGCCGCCCGCCACCGCCTCACGACCGTCGGCTTCGTCTTCCAGACGCTGCGGCTCGTGCCCGGCCTGACGGCGATCGACAACGCCGCGCTGAAGCTGATGGCGGCGGGCGCGACGCGGCGCGAGGCGCGCCGCGAGGTCGCGCCGCTGCTGGAGCGGCTCGGGATCGGCGGACGCGCCGACCAGCCGGCGGCGGAGCTGTCGGTCGGCGAGCGCCAGCGCGTCGCGATCGCCCGCGCGCTCTCGAACGGGCCGCGGCTCGTGCTCGCCGACGAGCCGACCGGCAGCCTCGACTCGCGTCGCGCGAGCGAGGTGCTCGCGCTGCTGGCGGCGATCGCGGCCGAGCGGTCGATCGCGATCGCGATCGTGACGCACGACCCGGCGGCCGCCGCCTCGGCGACGCGCGCGCTGCGGTTGCACGACGGGCACCTGGAGCCGCTCGCGGCGGGGGCGGCCGCGGAGGCGGTCGAACCGCCGGCCGTGGTCCCGGCGCCGCTCGGCGAGCGCGGCTGACCGGATGCGCCTGCGGAACCTCCTCTTCCTCTACTCGCGGCGCGTGCTCACGCACCCCCTGCAGGAGCTGCTCGCGGTGCTGGGGATCGCCGTCGGCGTCGCGCTCGTCTTCGCCGTGCAGGTCGCGAACACGAGCGTCGCCGGCTCCGTCAGCCAGCTCGTGCACGGCGTGTCCGGCGCGGCCAGCCTGCAGGTCGCCGCCCGCGGCCCGGAGGGGCTCGACGACGGCGTCGTCGGGACGATCGCGCGGCTGCCGGGCGTGCGGATCGCCGCGCCGGTGATCGAGGTCCGCGCGACCGTCAGCGGACCCCGCGGCGCGCGCGGCGTCACGGTGCTCGGCGGCGACCGGCGTCTCGTGTCGCTGAACGGCCCGCTGCTGAAGCAGTTCGCGCTGCCCGGCCTGCGGCTGCCGCAGGCGATCGCGCTGCCCCAGCCGGTGGCCCACGCGATCGGCGTGCCGATCGGGGGCGAGGCGACGATCGCGACCGGTGCCGAGCCCGTCCGCGCACCGGTCCTGGGCGTGCTCGGCCGCGATCAGATCGGCTCGCTCGTCGCCAGTCCGATCGTGCTCGCGCCGCTCGACTACGCCCAGCGCTTCGCGGACCTGCGCGGCCGCGTCTCGAGCGTGCTGGTCGAAGCCGCGCCGGGCGCGGAGGCGAGCGTCCGGGCGAGCCTCGTGCGGCTGCTCGGCGACCGGGCGAACGTCGGCTCGAGCGACCGAGAGGCCCAGCTCGTGCGCCAGGCGACGAGTCCCAACAACCAGTCGACCGCGCTGTTCGCGGCGATCAGCGGCGTCGTCGGGCTGCTGTTCGCGTTCAACGCGATGCTGCTGACGGTCCCCGAGCGCCGGCGCTTCATCGCCGCCCTGCGCACCGAGGGGCTGGGCGACGGCACGGTCGTGCGGCTCGTGCTGTTCGACGGCCTCGTGCTCGGGGTCGTGGCGTCGCTCGTCGGCCTCGTGCTCGGCGACCAGCTGTCGCGCCACGTCTTCCACGCGACTCCGGGCTACCTGTCGTTCGCGTTCCCGATCGGCGGCCAGCGGATCGTCGACTGGCAGAGCGTCGCGATCGCCTTCGGCGGCGGGGTGCTCGCGACGCTGGTGGCGGCGCTGCGTCCGCTCAGCGACCTCGCCTCGCGTCGTCCGCTCGACAGCGCGCTGCGCACCGAGGACCGGGAGGAGGACGCGACGATCCCGTCGCGCTGGGCGCTCGGTGGCGGCCTCCTGCTGACGGCGGCAGCGGCGGCGATCCCGCTGTTCGCGCCGGGAGCGATGATCGTCGGCATCGCGCTGCTCGTCGGCGGGATGCTGCTGCTGACGCCGCGTCTCCTGGCCGCCGCGCTCGCCGTCGCCGACGTGCTGGCGCGGCGCGTCCGCAGCGCCGTCCTGCTCGTCTCGCTGGGTGAGCTGCGCTCCTCGACGACCCGCTCGCTCGCGCTCGCGGTGACGGGCGCGCTCGCGGTCTTCGGCAGCGTCGCCGTGGAGGGCTCCCACCTCGACCTGCAACGCGGGCTCGACCGCGACGCGCACCACCTGAACGCCCAGGCCGACATCTGGATCGCGCCTGCGGGCGACGACAACACGCTCGCCACCACCCCCTTCCGTCCGACGGTCGCGGCCCGTCTCAGCAGCGTGCCGGGGATCGCCGCCGTGCGCGACTACCGCGGCGGGTTCCTCGACGTCGGCGATCGCCGCGTCTGGGTGCTCGCCCCGCCGCGCGCCGACCCCACGCCGGTGTTCGCGAGCCAGGTGGTCGACGGCGACGTCGCCACCGCCCAGCGCCGGCTGCGAGCGGGTGGATGGGTCGCGGTCTCACAGGCGATCGCGAGCGACCTCCACGTTCGCGTCGGCGATCCCGTCACGCTGCCGACCGCGGTGCCGACGCGCCTGCGCGTCGCCGCCGTGCTGACGAACCTCGGCTGGACCTCCGGGGCGATCGTCCTCAACGCGACCGACTACGCGCACGCGTGGGGCAGCGATGCGGTCAGCGCGATCCAGGTCCTGCTCGATCCGGGCACGGCGGCCGCGGCCGCCGTCCCACGTGTGCGTGCGGCGATCGGGCCGGGGTCGGGCCTGCTCGTGCAGACGGCCGCGGAGCGCGAGGCCCGCTTCCGGACGCTGAGCCGTCAGGGGCTCGATCGCCTCACGCAAATCTCGACGCTCCTGCTGGTCGCGGCCGCGCTCGCGCTCGCGGCCGCGATGGGCGGCGTCGTGTGGAGCCGGCGGCCGCGGCTGGCGACCTTGAAGCTGAGCGGCTTCAGCGACGGCGCGGTGTGGCGCGCGCTCGTGGTCGAGAGCGCGATCGTGCTCGGCATCGGCTGCTCGATCGGCGCCGTCTTCGGCCTCTGCGGTCAATTCATGCTGACACGCTGGCTCCAGCGTTCGACCGGCTTTCCGACGAGCTACTCGGCCGCCGGCTGGCTGGCGCTCGCGACGTTCGTCGGCGTCAGCTTCGTCGCCGTCATGATCGCCGCGCTGCCAGGCTGGATCGCCGCCCGCGTCCCCTTGACGACGAGCTTTCAGCAGGATTAATCGCCGCTGGCGATCACGTCGAACGGATGACGTTCGATAACGACCGACGGAGTTCATACTCTTGAGTGGTGCTCCGCGAATTAGTGGGACCCCCGATGCCGCAGCTCAGGGAATTCAGGGCGCTGACGATGCTCTCGGCCCGCTTCTTCGGTCGCGTGCTCCCGCAGGCGCGCGTCGAGCTGGCGGGCTGGCGTCGTGACGCGATGGCGATCCCCGATCCCGAGCTGCGGGCGCACGCCTTGAGAACGCTCGACGACGAGCGCCTCAGCGCCGCGGGCGCCGCGCTGTTCGCCGCGACCAGCCGCCGCCCGGACGCGGCGCTCGTGCGCGCGCTCGTCGCCTTCCAGGTCGCCTGGGACTACCTCGACACGCTCGCCGAGCAGCCCGCCGACGACGTGATCGCGAACGGCATGCTGCTCCACCGCGCCCTCGTGGACGCGCTCCGTCCGGAGCCGTCCGCGGTCGACTACTACCGGCTGCATCGCGCCCGCGCCGACGGCGGCTACCTGGCGGCGCTCGTCGCCGCCTGTCGCGAGAGCTGCCTGGCGCTGCCGGCCTACGAGCGGGTCGCCGCCGCGGCGATGCGGGAGGCGGCGCGCGCGGAGGTGCAGGGGATCAACCACGCGCCGGCCGCGGTCCGCGATCCGGCGCTGAGAGCGTGGGCCGCGAGCCAGGCGGCGGTGGGCGACCTGCGCTGGTACGAGCTGGCGGCGGCGGGCAGCTCCTCGCTCGTGGTGCTGGCGTTGCTGGCCGCGGCCGCCGATCCGGGCACGAGCGCGGCGTCGGCGGAGCGGCTCAGCGCCGCGTACTTCCCGTGGATCGACGGCCTCACGACGCTGCTCGACAGCCACGTGGACCTCGACGAGGACCTGATCAGCGGCGACGTCAGCTTCGTCGCGCAGTACGCGTCGCGGCACGCCGCCCGCGAGCGCCTCGTCGAGCTCGCCACGCGCGCCTTCGCCGATGCCCGCGCGCTGCCGGCCGGCGAGCGTCACGTGGTGCTCGTCGCCGGCATGATCGCGATGCACCTCTCCCGCGCGACGGCATGGACCCCCGAGGCCGCGCCGGTCAGCGTGGCCGTC
>JAATFK010000217.1 GCA_015655225.1 Solirubrobacterales bacterium
CCTTCCTCGCGACGAAGATCTCGTTCATCAACGAGATCGCGAACGTCTGCGAGGAGACCGGCGCCGACGTGCAGGAGGTCGCCCGCGGCATGGGCCTCGACGAGCGCATCGGCCACCACTTCCTGCGCGCCGGGATCGGCTACGGCGGCTCCTGCTTCCCGAAGGACGTCAGCGCGCTGAAGCAGCTGGCCGGCAACACCGGCTACCACTTCCAGCTGCTGACGGCCGTGCTCGACGTCAACGAGCTGCAGAAGCGGCGCGTGATCTCGAAGCTCCAGAAGCACCTCGGCTCGCTCGTCGGCAGAACCGTGACGCTGCTGGGGCTCGCCTTCAAGGCCGACACCGACGACATGCGCGAGGCCTCCTCGCTCGTGCTCGCCGCGCGTCTCCAGGCGGCCGGAGCGAACGTCCGCGCGTTCGACCCGATCGCGGAGGACGAGGCCCGCCGGCTGATGCCGGGCGTCGACTTCGCCGGCTCCGCGCTGGGCGCGCTCGACGGCGCCGACGCCGCCGTGCTCGTGACCGAGTGGCCCGAGTTCCGCACGCTCGACTGGGACGACGCGGCCGGCCGGATGGCCGGCAAGCTCCTGATCGACGGCCGCAACTTCCTCGACCCAGCGACGCTCGAGGCGAGCGGCTTAGCCTACGAGGGCATCGGCCGCAGATCATGATCCCGTTCGCGTCTCCGCGTCCCCGATGCAGGCGCTGATCCTCGCCGGCGGGGAGGGGACGCGGCTGCGGCCGCTGACCTCGACCGTGCCGAAGCCGGTCGTCCCGCTCGTCGACCGGCCGTTCATCGCCTTCATGCTCGACTGGCTGCGCGGCCACGGCGTCGACGACGTGGTGATGTCGTGCGGCTTCATGGCCTCCGGCGTGCGCAACGTGCTCGGCGACGGGTCCGCCTACGTGATCCGGCTGCGCTACGTCGAGGAGCCGCGCCCGCTCGGCACCGGCGGGGCGCTCAAGTTCGCCGAGCGGCTGCTCGACGAGCGCTTCCTGATGCTGAACGGCGACGTCCTCACCGACCTCGACCTGACGACGCAGCTGGAGCAGCACGAACGCACCGGCGCGCGCGCGACGCTCGCGCTGATCGCGGTCGACGACCCCTCCGCCTACGGGCTCGTTCGCTGCAGCGAGGGCGGCCGCGTGCGCGAGTTCCTGGAGAAGCCGAGCCCCGACCAGATCGACACGAACCTCGTGAACGCGGGCGCGTACGTGCTGGAGCGCGAGGTGCTCGACCTGATCGCGCCCGACAGACCGGTCTCGATCGAGCGCGAGCTGTTCCCGCTGCTGGTCGGCAACGGCCTCTACGGCTGCACCGGCGACGCCTACTGGCTCGACATCGGCACGCCCGAGCGCTACCTGCAGGCGACCTTCGACATCCTCGACGGGGACGTCTCCTCGAGCGTGGTCGACGCGCTCTACGTCTCGCGCCTCTCGATCGGCGAGGGCGCGCGGATCGAGGGCCGCGTCGTCGGCCCCGCGCTCGTCGGGCCGGGCGCGCACGTCGCCGCCGGCGCGACCGTCGCGGGCCGCTGCGTGATCGGCCGCAACGTCCAGATCGGCGCGGGCGCGCACATCGACCGCTCGGTGATCCTCGACGGCGCCGTGATCGGCGCCCGCACGACGGTCGTCGAGTCGATCGTCGGCCCCGGCGTCCGGATCGGCGACCGCTGCCGCATCGGCGAGGGCGTCGTCCTCGGCGAGGGCGCCGAGCTGGGCCACGACAACCAGCTCGCCGCCGGCGCCCGCCTCTTTCCCAACGTGTCCCTTCCCGACGGAGCGATCAAGTTTTGAGCGATCACGCCCGCACCAGCGATCCCCTCAGCCGCGAGGCGATCCGTGCCCTCGACGCCGCCAACCAGCTCGACGACGTGCTCGGCCTCCCGGATCACCTGCGGGACGCGCTCTGGCGGGTCGAGTCCGCCAACCTCGAGCCGCGCGACGCGCCGGGCGGCTTCATCGTCGCCGGCATGGGCGGCTCCGCGGTCGGCGGCCAGCTCGCGCGCGCGGCGCTCGGCGACCGCGCCTCGCGGCCGATCGCGGTCGCGCGCGGCTACGGCCTGCCGGCCTGGACGACGCCGGACGCGACCGTCCTCTGCGCCAGCTACTCGGGCGACACGGAGGAGACGCTGGCCGCCTACGAGGCCGCCGGCGCACTCGGCGCGCGCCGGATCGTCTCGACCACCGGCGGCAAGCTGGCCGCCGCCGCCCGCGAGGACGGCGTGCCGGTGATCCCGCTGCCGGGCGCGTTCCAGCCGCGGGCCGCGGTCGGCTACGGGATCGTCGTCGCGCTCGAGGTCGCCGCGCTCTGCGGCGCCGGCGAGTCGCTGCGCTCGGAGATCGACGTCGTCGCCGCCCACAGCGAGGCGCTCGTCGCCGAGTGGGGTCCCGACGGTGCGCCCGACTCGCTCGCGAAGCAGATCGCGCACGGGATCCACGGCACGATCCCGCTGATCGCCGGTGCCGACCTGACGGCGCCGGTCGCCTACCGCTGGAAGACGCAGCTGAACGAGAACGCGAAGATCCCGGCCTTCTCGAACGAGCTGCCGGAGCTCGACCACAACGAGATCGTCGGCTGGTCGGGCGCCGCCGAGCTGGGTCGCTTCAGCGCGGTCTTCCTCGACGACTCCGATCTGCATCCCCGCGTGCGCCAGCGGATCGAGCTGACGCGCGGCCTGATCAGCGCGACCGCAGTCAGCACCTTCCGGATCGACTCGCGCGGCGAGACCGCGCTCGAACGGCTCGTCTCGCTCGTCCTGCTGGGCGACCTCGTCTCGATCTACGTCGCGATCCTGCGCGGCATCGACCCTTCGCCGGTCGAGACGATCGAGCGCCTCAAGACGACGCTCGCCGGCGGCTAGTCCGCGGCGAGGCCCGCCTTGCGGCAGGCCTTCAGGACGGGTGCGTCGCTCGCCTTGACGGCGGCGCAGCGGTCGCGCGCGTCCTCGCCGCAGGCGCGGTAGCTCTCGGCGCCCATCGTCCCGCCGGAGGTCACGTCGATGCAGCCGGCCGGCGTCTTCGGGGTCGACGAGGTCGCCGCGATGATCACGACCGCGATCGCCGCGATGGCGATCAGGCCCGCGATGATCGCGAAGAAGCGGCGCTCGCGCGGGGCCGCTTCACGGGGTGGTGTGTTCTGGCGTTGCCAGTGTCCTTCGAGGGGCATGAGTGGATTCTCACCTGGAGCCTACATTGCTTAACTTCCAGAAGGCTTTTCGCGCCCTCTGGCCAAGCGACGTTATCGCGCGCTTATACGCCTGTCGATATCCCGGATAGGCCTCTGAGCGGGAAGCTCCACAGGAGTCAGGGGTCGCGCCGGGGCGCCATGTCGTCTCACCGCGGCCTAGGGAACGAGAGAAGGGCTTCCACCTCCATGTGGTCAGCGTATCCGTCGTGGTTGAACCCAGGCGACAACGCCTGGCAGCTCACCGCCGCCACGCTCGTCGGGTTGATGAGCATTCCCGGCCTCGTCGTCTTGTACGGCGGCATCATGCAGAAGCGCTGGTCGGTCAACTCGATGATGATGGCGTTCTCGGCCTTTGCCGTCGTGCTCCTCATCTGGGTCCTCTACGCCTACAGAATGGCCTTCGGCCACCCGATCGGTGGTTCAGGCTTCTTCGGGAACATCCTCGGCAAGCCAGCCGACGTCCTCGGTCATGCAGCCGAGGAAGGCCAGGCGGCGATTCCCCTCGTAGCGACCGGCCCGCCGTTCCACTTCTCGCAGGCGACGTTGACGTACTTCCAGTTCGTCTTCGCCGGGATCACGCCGCTCCTGATGCTCGGGTCGGTGCTGGGCCGCTTCAACTTCAAGGCCTGGATCCCGTTCGTCCTGCTGTGGTCGAGCATCGTCTACACCGTCAACGCCTTCATGATCTGGGGCGGCGGCTGGTGGGCGCAGCACGGCGCGGTCGACTTCTCGGGCGGCTACGTCATCCACCTCGCGGCCGGCGTCTCCGGCTTCGTGGCAGCGGCAGTCATCGGGCCACGACTGCAACGCGACCGAGAGGTCGACGCACCGAACAACCTCGCGATGGTCGCGGTCGGCGCCGGCCTGCTCTGGATGGGCTGGAACGGCTTCAACGGCGGTGACCCGTACTACGCGGGCGCCGACTCCGCGGCGGCCGTCCTGAAAACGAACATCGCCTGTGCGATCGCGTTCCTCGGCTGGGTCGCGCTCGACTACATCACGGGCCGCAAGCCGAGCCTCATCGGCGGCGTCAACGGCATCATCGTCGGCCTCG